>NZ_RAWF01000092.1:0-33700 GCF_003612075.1 Corallococcus sp. CA041A | reverse complement strand
GGCCACGACCGCGCCTCCGGCTCCCGCGGTCGTGGCCCCTCCACGTCCCTCCCTCCAGGCGTACCGGCTCCTGCCGGACGGGACGTCCTCCCCGTGGGGCCTGCTGCCGGCGGGTGATGCCGCCCCCCAGCCGCTTCCCGACGGAGACTGGTACGCGGAGCCTCTGGAGCCCGTGAGCACACCGGCCGAGGCCCAGGCGCTGGCCGCCGTGCTGCGCGAATACCGCGTCCCCGGTCTCTCCTTCGGGGAGCAAGGCCTCCCCGCCCCAGCCCTGCTCGCGCTCCTCGTCGAGGGCTCCTCGGTCGTATCGCTCCATCTCTCCGATACCGCGTTCGGCGACGAGCACCTGGCCGCCCTGAGGAACGCGGCACGGTTGAAGGCCCTGCACCTCGACGGCACACGGGTAACCGATGCGGGGCTCGCCTCTCTCCAGGGAATGCCACACCTGGCCATCCTGCGGCTGGATGCCACGGCGGTGTCCGACCGGGGGCTGGTTCTCCTCGCGTCGCTGACGACGCTGCGCCGGCTCTCGCTCAGCGGCACGTCGGTGAGCCCGCGGGGGCTCGGCCTGCTCGCGGCACAGACGGAGCTGGAGTGGCTGGATCTCTCGGACACCACGGTCGATGACACGGTCCTTGCGTCCCTGCCCGGGGACCGCTTGCGCACACTCGTCTTGAGCGGCACCCACGTCACGAATGCCGGCCTCGGCGCCCTGAGGAGAATGCCGGCCCTGAGCTCGCTGGGGCTGGCGCGGACGGCCGTCTCGGACTCAGGCCTGGCACACATTGGAGGGCTGCGCATGCTGGACGCGCTCCACCTGGGAAGCACCGGGGTGACGGATGCGGGGCTCGTCCACCTGGCGCGGTTGCCGGTGCTCCGGGTGCTGGTGCTCAGCAAGACACGCATCCGCGGCCCAGGGGTTCGTCACCTTGCCGGGCTCACACCGCTGGAGGTTCTCCATCTCGACGACACCCTGCTCGGGAACGCGGCGCTGCGCCACCTGCAGGGCCTCCACCACCTGCGCGACCTGGAGCTGTCGCGCACGGCCGTCACCGGGAGCGGCCTCCCTGCGCTGGCCGGCCACCAGGAGCTCGAGAGCCTCGGGCTCTCGGGTCTCGCGCTGGCGGACGCGTCGCTCGCGTCGCTGGAGTCCCTGGAGCGGCTCTCCCGGCTCGACCTCAGTGCCACGCGCATCGGCCCCGAGGCATTGAAGCAGCTCGGCTCGCGCATGGTCCTGCGGCACCTGGATCTGAGCCGGACCGACTTCAACGACGGGTGGGTGGCCACCCTTCGGACCTTTTCCCGGCTGCAGTCGCTCCGCGCCATCCGCACGCTCCTCACGGACCTGGGGCTTGGCCAGCTCTCCGAGTTGCGGGAGCTGGAGTCACTCCAGGTCTCGGGGAACCCCATCAGCGGCTCGGGGCTGGTACCGCTCCAGAAGCTCCCCCACCTCGTCAAGCTCGACCTGGGAGGCACCTGGCTGGACGACAACGGGGCGCAGATGCTCGCGGGCTTCGAGAAGCTCTCCTGGTTGAGCCTCGCCGGCACCCGCCTCGGGGACGAGGCGCTCGTTCACCTCCCGGGCTCCCTGCTCACGTTGTACCTGCTGCGCACGAAGGTCACGGACGCCGGCATGCCCGCGCTCCACCGGCTTCCCCTCCTTCGTGAGCTCGACCTGCGCGAGACGGCTGTCTCCGAGGCCGCGAGGGCCACGCTGGTGCGCGAGCATGGCGTCCGGCTGATGTCCTCCCCCTGAGATGAGTGCAGGCTGATCAACGCGCTTCAGCCCGCCCCCTCCACGCCGCGTCACAGGCACGCTCCAGCACCACCCGGGCCATGACGGTAGGCCCCCAGGCCAAGAGTGGCCAAGGGGCTACCGTCCGCACAGGGGCCAGGGCATGCCGCTGGAGCAGCCCCTTGCAGCGCATCCCTGCTCGCCAGCCAGCTCGGCTTCCTCCCCCAGGGAGCCGATGCCGAAGAGGCTTGGAGGGGTGCGTCCTAGAAGCTGGCGGTGGCGGTGATGCTGCCGCCGGCGGCCGGGGTGGTGACGGTGTTGTTGCCACCGCCCTGCCAGACGACGTTGCCGCTGCCGTCGCGCTTGAGGCACTTCCACTGCACGGTGGTGTTCGCGGGCAGCGCGTAGGTGCCGCGCCAGGTGGGGTACGCGGTGGGGCTGAGAATCTTGGTGGTGGTGGGGCTCCAGGTGTCGAGCTCCGCGACGCCGCCGGTGACGTAGACGTTCTGGCCCATCACGGTCGTGCCGTTGTTGCACACGAACTCCACGTTGGCGGTGGTGCCGGTGGGCGGCGGCGTGTTGGTGGTCCACACGGTGTAGTCCGTACCGGTGGCGGCCTGCGTCCAGCCGGTGCCCGGGGTCCAGGAGCCGGTGCCCAGCTTCACCGCCACCTTGCCGCCGATGATGGCCGCGTACAGGCCGCTCTCCGCGCGCTGGATGCTGACGGTGGACTCAGACGTGAGACCCGCGTTCTTGCGGATGTCCATCAGCGTCTTGATGGAGCTGCCCAGGCCCCAGTTGAAGTAGTGCCCCCAGTAGACGGTGGGGATGCCCGGGTGGGTGAGCACGTAGGCGTAGCCCGTCATCACCTTGGTGCAGGGCACCGGCCAGTGGTTCTGCCCGTTGCCGCACGTCTCGCTGGGGCCGGTGTCGTGGTTGTCCACGAAGGTGACGTGGCGGCTGGCCCACCAGCCGATGCCGCCCGCGGGCTTCCCGTCGGACGCCTTCAGACGCGTGTAGTTGTTGTTGGTGAGCGCGTCGTTGAGCAGGCCCTTGGTGGCGAAGTCGAACGCGGCGCAGGTGCCCGTGGTCGCGTCCACCCAGTTGGTGATCTGCTGCTTCCAGTTGTTGGGGTTGTTCGCGTCGAAGTAGTTCGTGGGCCAGAACTCACCCACGCAGAACCACGGGTCCGTCGCGGTGACGTACTCCTTCACGTAGCTGCCCGCGAAGCCCTTCACGAAGTCGAAGCGCCAGCCCGCGAAGCCCACGCCCTTCAGCCGGGTGCCCATCCACGTCTTCAGGTCCGCGCGCACGTTCGCCTGCGAGTGGTCCAGGTCGCGCGCCGCGGCGTAGCCCTCGCCGCTGTCCGCGTTGCCGCAGGCGCTCGGCCATTCGTCACCCGCGGCCACCGCGCTGCAGCCGCTCCAGGTGGGGTTGGTGAAGTCCGCCCAGTTGGCGGTGCCCACGCGGTGGTTCACCACGATGTCCGCGATGGGCTTCACGCCCTGCGCGTTGAGCGCGGCCAGCGCCTGGGTGAGCTCCGCCTCCGTGCCGTAGCTGGAGTTGAGCACGTTGAGCTGCCGGGGCAGGTAGCCCTGCGTGGACGCCGCGTCGGACGGTGGCGGCAGCCAGATCATCGTGAAGCCCGCGGCCTTCACCGCGGCCGCGTTGTTCTTCACCGTGTTCCACCACCCGCCCGCGCTGGCGGAGTTCCAGTGGAAGCCCTGGATCATCACGTCGGTGCTGGCGCCATCCAGCGGCTTGGCCACGGCTGGCCTGTTCGGCGCCGCGGTGGGCTACCTGCAGACGGCGGTGCCGTACTGGCTGGCGAAGGACGGGATGCCGCTGGCGGAGATTGGCGTGCTGTCCGGCACGGCGTTCTCACCGCACGCGTGGAAGCTGTTGTGGGTGCCGCTCATCGACCTGGGGCCGTGGCGCCGCGTCTGGTACGGCGTGAGCACGCTGCTCACCGCGCTGCTGCTCCTGGCGTGCGCGATGTTCCCGGAGCCCGCGCAGCACCTGGGCGTCTTCACGCTGCTGCTCACGGCGTTGCAGGCCGCCGCGACGACGGCGCACGCGGCACTCAACGGGCTGATGGCCACGACGTCCAAGCCGTCCGACAAGGGGCGCACGGGCGGCTGGCAGATGGCGGGCAACGTGGGCTCCACCGCGATGATGGGCGCGCTGGCCATCTTCCTGGCGACCCAGTTCTCCCGGCAGGTGGCGGGCATCGTGCTGGCCACGCTGGTGCTGGCGAGCGGCGCGGGCATCTTCTGGATCACCGAGCGGCATGATCCCTCCACCGTGCCCACCGGGCCGCTGCTCAAGGCGGCGGTGGACCGGGTGAAGAGCATCGTGATGGACCTGGTGAAGACGGCCTTCAGCCGCGACGGGCTCATCATGCTGGTGCTCTGCCTGGCGCCGGTGAGCTGCGGCGCGCTCAGCAACCTCTTCAGCGCGATGGCGGGCGCGTACCAGGTGCCGGAGCACACGGTGGAGATGGTGAACGGGCCGGGCATGGCCGTCACCGGCGCGGTGGGTTCACTGATGGGCGGCTGGCTGTCCGACCGGATGAACCGCAAGCTCGCGTACGCGCTGATGGGCGGGGCCACCGCGATGTGCGCGTTCGCCATGGCGGCGGGGCCCATGACGACGGACACGTACATCTGGGGTTCGCTCGCGTACAGCTTCGCGAACGGCGCGGGCTTCGCGGCCTTCGCCGGCATGGTGCTGGAGATGGTGAACGACGGCGCGGCGGTGACGACGAAGTACTCGCTCTTCGTCGCGGCCTCCAACTTCGCCATCAGCTACACGACGGCGCTGGACGGGCACGCGTCGGAGTTCCGCGGCATCGGCACGCGCGCCACCATCGCGGCGGACGGGCTGATTACCCTGGTGGGCATCAGCATCGTGGCGATCATCTTCGCGCTCTTCCTGCGCAAGAAGCCCGCCGCGGCGGCCGCGACCGCGTGAGCGCCATGGCCCCTGCATCCGTCCAGGTCGTCCCCTACCAGCCGGAGCTGCGCGAGCACTTCGCGCGGCTCAACCGGCAATGGATTGAGAAGGACTTCCGCATCGAGGGCTCGGATGAGGCCTCGTTCGCGGACCCTCACGGGATGTTCGTGGCGCCGGGGGGCGAGGTGTTCTTCGCGCTCGTGGACGGACAGGTGCTGGGCACGTGCGCGCTCAGGCGCGAGGACGCGGACACGTTCGAGCTGTGCAAGATGGCGGTGGCCCCGGAGGCGCGGGGCCGAGACCTGGGCGACGCGCTGATGCGGGCCGCGCTGGTCACGGCCCGGCAGCGTGGCGCGAAGCGGATGGTGCTGGTGACGAACAGCGCGCTGGGGCCCGCGCTGGGCCTGTACCGCAAGCATGGCTTCGTCACCACGCGCGAGGGCCCGGAGATTGCCCGGGAGACGGGCTACTCGCGCGCGGACGTGGAGATGGCCGTCACGCTCTGACGGCAGGCGGGCTGACACGTCAGCCCCTGGGCCTGCCACGTCAGGGTCATGGGGAAGGCCCACCGTTTCGCCGGGCCGCCCAAATGGTTCCAACCAGTTGGGATTCGAACATCCTTGGCATTCAGGATGCACTTGCAGGGCCGCACCCCTGCGAGCCACGCCTCACGGGGAATGTCACCCAACCCAAGGCGGACACCCATGACCCAGTACAATGATTTGTTCTTCCGTGTGAACACCGGTGACACCGGTGATCGCAACTTCGGAGCTGAGTCGAAGAACACCATTGCCTATCAATCGCCGGACATCATTCCCCAGGGCCTCACCCCCACGCTCAATCCGGCGGAGTTCTTCGCCGGGAACTACAGCTCGGATGTGGGGCAGAACCTGACGGAGAGCGGCGACAACTACATCTACCTGCGCGCCAAGAACCTGGCGGGAGCAACCCAGTCCGGAAGCGTGTCGCTGTATGCCGTGCCGGCGACGCTGCTCTTGTACCCCTACTTGTGGGCAGGCAATGAGCTGCAGACCAGCGACAAGAACGTCGACAACAACAGCAAGAACATCATCAAGGCCGACAGCGGCAAGGTTGCCGTGACGGACAACCCGTTCGTCTGGAGAGCCCCCACCCCTGACCACTACTGCCTCATCTCCCGGGTCTCCACCACGGCGCACCCGAATCCTGTTCCCACCACGGCCGTGGGCAACATGGACCAGCTGACGGAGTTCATCCTGGACAACCCGGGGTTCGGCTGGCGGAACGTCACCATCGTGGATGCAAACAAGCCGGACTACACCACCAAGGGCGTCATCTACCCCCATGGCTCCGCCGCGGCGATGGTGACCTTCGACATCAAGTGCGTGAACGTCCCCGCGGGGGCGAGCGTCGCCTTCTCGGCGGGGACTCCGGGGCCCTCGCCTCTCATCAGCCTGGGGGAGACCACGGTGCCCCAGACGCTCCCGGACCAGGACGGCAACCGCAACTGGCACACGGGGATCGACTGCTTCGTGCCGGCCGACTACTCGACGACCATTGACTACTCGTATTGGTCCCATGGCCTTGCCCCGCTTCCGGGGATGTCCATCACGGTCCGCGTCCTGCCGTTCGTCTCCGATGACCACCGCCTCTTCGGCCGGCTCTTCACGCCGGAGCAGTTGGGGATGTCTCCCGAGCGGTGCAAGGCGCTGGCGGGCAAGCGCGGCATCGTGCTCGGCTCCCACACCACCGTCTTCCGCTGAGCGGAGCGGCAAGCCTGGCTGAATGAAAGCGGCCACCGGCTCTTGCGAGCCGGTGGCCGTTTTCTCGTGGGTGCCGCGGTGCTTCAGCGCTTCGTCACCCGGGCCTCACCCAGGACCATGGACCAGTTGTTCATGACCTCTGTGGGCTGGGCGGCGCCATAGGTCTGGCTCTGCATGGACGTCTTCGTGTTGAGGTGGCTGCTCATGTAGATGAGCCGGCTCATGGCAGGCCCCGGCTGCTGGTTTCCCTGGAGCGCGTCCTTGAACCGCGCGCCGAGATAGCCCGGAGGAATGCTCTGGTAGTTCAGCCGGACCCGGATGGAGGCCCACGAAGGAATCTCCGCCAGGGGAACCTGGTACACCAGCGTGTCTTCGCCCTCGGCCTCCTGGGGATGGCTGTCGTTGGGGTAGTCCGGGTCGCTTTCAATGGCGGGCTGGGTTCCCTGGACCGCGCTCAAGGGCATGGTGATTTGAGCCAACTGGTAGAGGTCCAGGCCCAGCTGAAGCTCGCCAGACTTGCGCAGGCTCGGCGGCTTCCAGCCCGCGGGGAGGATCCGGTTGTCCTTCAGGTCCTTGAACTGCTGGAGCTCCAGGCTGGTGACCTTCTTGACGTCGTCCATGACGCGGACCTCGTAGATTTGGACCTGGTCCTGCCGCTGGAGGGTCTGGAAGTGCGGCTGGAGCAGGCCAGGGTCTGACGAGAACTCGCTGGTGAGGATGTTGTCGCCATTGGCATTGCAGGGACCATTGCAGATGGCGCCTTGCGCGTTGGGTTGTCCCGACGCCCAGAGCGCCTTGCCGGACGCGTCCAGGACCTCGAACTGGATGAACGCCCGGCGGAAGCCCGCGCCGCTGGGGAACTTGTGCCCCGCGTTGTTGCTGAGGGTGACGGGGACGCTCAGCATGCCGTTGTCCGTGGACATGTTCCCCAGGGAAACCTGCACGGCGGGGAGCCGCGGATTGTAGGAGCCCTGGGCCGTGCTGTACGCGAGGTCCAGGATGGACTGCTCGGCGTTGAGCAGGTTCTGCGCGACCACGTAGTTGCGTCTGGCATCCGTCAGCGGTGCGACGGTGCCATCCGGGAAGCGCAGGGCGATGAAGACGTCATCCAGGAGGAGCACTTCGCCACTCCGGCCGGTGAAGCCCAGCTCCAGCCGCCGGATGTCCGTGCCCACGGCCATGGTCGCCTGACGCGCCTGCCACCTCGACTGTCCCGGGTCGACCGCGAGCGGAGGTGTCGTGGACGCCGCGACTCCTTGCGCGTTGAAGGTGCGCACGACGAGCTCGCCGCAGGAGAGCTGGTCGCACCAGGCGGTGGCGCCCCAGAGGAGGGTCGTCTTGCCGCCTCCCTTCTGGAGGGCGTCCTGATAGCGGCTGAGGTCGATGCTCAGCGTCGCGCTGCCCGGGTTGAGTTGGAAGAAGTAGCGGCCGTGGCTCGGGGAGATGGAACGTCCATGGTCGCCCGAGACTTTCTGGACGGCGGCGATGGCGCTGTGGTCGCTCCAGCCCTTCGTATTGCCATCCTCGGCGCCCGGATTGGGGACGAGGTTGGGCGTGCGGTTCAGGATGTCTGGGGATTGGAGGTAGGGCGGGATGCGTGAGTCCTGCGACAGGTAGAAGTCCAGCCCGAGCACGTCCGGGAACTGCTGGAACATCTCGTGAACGAACAGGTTGATGCCCAGCAGCGTGTGGCGGTTGTACTCGCGCGCCACCGGGGGCGGACTGCCCTGGTAGAAGGGGTCCAGGTCGTCGTTGTACTGCGCCACGTACACGCGGTTGTCGTGGGGGGATGACGGCGAGGTGAGCGGCATGTGGCAGCCCTGGCACGTCGTCTTGGAGTCGGGATAGCCGCTGTTGAGCCACTCGAAGTAGGTGGTCTGCTCATAGGCGAGCGCGACACAGGGGTCCTTCGTGAAGTTGCCGTTGGCGTCGAAGGTCGTCTTGCTGGCGTCGCAGCTCGCGGGGCGCTCGTAGCCTTCGCTCGCTTCGGAGATGCGCATGCCAGGCCTGTAGTTGGTGGGGACCTTGGGGAGGATGACGACGTGGCAGGCGCCGCAGACCATGGAGTCGCGCAGGTAGCTGTGTCCGTCCACGTGCGCCGCGGTCTCCAGGCTCACCCCCGCAGCGGCCATGGGCTTCGCGTTGAGGCCGAAGTCAGGCCCGAGGATGGCGCCGGGGTGCAGGTTCATGGACGAGGTGAAGGGGAAGGACGGCGGCGTTTGCGTCTTCTTCTCCTCCGCGCTGACCAGCCGGTCCGAGACGCCCGCGCCGAAGAGGTCTCCGTCGGAGCCATAGAAGAAGCCGTAGTCGGCGCCATTCCAGGGCTGGCCCTCCTTCGGCGCCATGGAATGACAGACGGCGCAGGAGAGTCCGTCCCGGGCCAGCGCGCCGTAGGTCGCGTATTGCGAACCCGCCGAGGAGGCCGAGGGGAACGGGTTCTTGTAGGGCGCGCCCTCTGGCGTCGCGTAGAGGGTGAAGTGGTCGAACGGGGCGTTGTTGGCCAGGGCCTGGCGCTCCGCCAGGGGGGAATGGCATCGCAGACAGAGCTGGTCCACCTGGTAGGGCTGGTGAGGAGACAACGAACGGGTCGTCTCCACCTGCGCGAGGAAGACAGGGTCCCGGCCCGCCAGGGCCTTGATGGACGCGCTCCAGTCTCCGAAGGGGGACCAGTTGGCGGACAGGTTCATGGGGCCCGCGCCACCGCTCGGCCAGAGGCTGTTGACCGTGGGCTGCTGCCAGAACGCCATCTCCGGCAGGTCGCTGCCCTGGGCCTTCCAATCCGAGTCATGGCAGGACTGGCACACCAGCGAGGAGTTGAAGTCCTGGCTGCCGAGGTTCAGTCCGTTGTGCGCGATGTCCAGGTTCCGGGGCGGCAGTTTGACGAGGTCAGCGCTCTGGATCCTGGGCAGCTGAACGCCCAGCTGCGTCGAGTAGAACTTCAGGAAGGCCTGGGCCTCGTCGCTGGACTCGGCGAGAGGCGTGAGCAGGGCATTGCCTCGCGGGAACACGGGATAGGGCGGAGGGACGAGGCCATCCCCTCCGCTGCCGCTCGTGGCCAGGACCGCTGGCTTGGGCGCCCCGCTCCGCACGACCACCGCGGCCGCGATGGCGAGCCCTACGCCCGCCGCGACAATCACATGACGCGCATATCTCGTCTTCATGGGTTCACCTCGGTGGAATGGGAGCGGCGGGACTGCGCTGGGGACGCGGCGGGAGCGGGCAGCGCCTCCCACCGGTTCATCCAGAAGGGGGCCTGGGGCCACCGCTGTTCCTGGCGGTAGTAGACGCCGCGTGTGCGTTGATGGTCCTGGAACCGCGCGTTCAGCATGGACTCGTAGTCCTGGAGCGCGTCCGCGTCGCCGCTCAGGCAGCGCTCCAGCGCGTCGGCGGACAGGAGCGCGGAGTCCAACGACTTGGTGATGCCCTGGGAGGACAGCGGATCATAGGTGCACGCCGCGTCGCCCACGGCGAGCCACTGTTCCCCCCGTGGCCGGTCCAACTGTCCGACGAGCACGGGCACCGCGATGAGCGCCTCGCCTACGAAGTCACAAGCGTCCAGCCGCGCCCAGGTCACCGGCGCCTGCTTCAGCAGGTTCATCCAGGGCTCGGGCGTGGCCCAGCGCAAGCCGCGCAAGGAGTCCCCATCGCCGACGAGCGCGACGACGACCCGCCCTCTCGGCAGCAACGCCGAGTACCACCAACCCTCCGGGCAGGACTCCACCAGCGCGTGGGTGGGGAAGACCGCGCCGCCCTGAAGCTGGAAGGAGCCATACACGGCGAAGCAGCGGTCGCTCACGAGCCGCCGCGCGCCGCGTGCCGAGGCGAAGGTGGCCTTGCCTCCCGTGGCGTCCACGACGAAGCGTGCCCGCAGCGTGCTGGGGTCTGCTGCCCCATGGGCGAGGCGGAGCCGATAGCCGTTGCGCCCCAGGGATTCCGAGTCCACCAGGGTCGTCGCCCGCAGCACCCGAGCGCCTTGCCGGGCGGCTTCGACGCTCAGCCGTTCGTCGAAGCGCGTCCGGTCCAGGTGCCAGGCGGAACCCCAGGGGGACATCATCGTGTCGTTGAAGCCCGGCTCCGCCCTGCCCCAGCATGACGCCGTGCCGCGGGAGGCAAGGTGCCCGTCGCGCAGGAAGCTTTCCCAGACGCCGAGCCGTGACAGCGACAGGCGGACGTCCGGCGGCAGGGTCTCCCCCAGCCGGGGGGCGTCATAGGTGGTCCGCTCGACCAGGGTGACGGAGAGCGACGGCGCCTTCCTCCTCAAGGCCACGGCCATGGCCGCGCCCGCGGGGCCGCCGCCAATGACGGCCACGTCGCAGGAGTCCTCGCTCACGAGTTGGCCACCTTCGCGAGGGCCGGTTCCTCTTGGCCCGTGGCGGGCGCGTACGTCCGCTCCACCTCGATGAACGTGGGCGCGGGCGGCAATCCTGGCGCGGATTCAGGGCCCTGCTGGGGGGCGGGGGCATCCGACCGCTTGAGGACGAAGCCCAATTCCTTCCAATGGAAGACCATGGCTTCGTCCGTGTCGAAGTTGATGTCCGTCGGACGCGTCCAATAGTCCTGGTGCCATTGCTGGTCGTCTCCCAGGTAGCTCACGAAGTAGGGCCGTTGGGCGGGCCACCACCAGAGCGACGTCCCCTGGACGGTCTGGTTGGAGCACTCGTTGAAGTCGGCCTGCCATGGCAGCGCCATGTACTTGCTGGCATCCCCCGGCTCCAGGCCCAGCCCGTCGTGCGGATTGATGCTCCACTGGAGCGGCTGGCCGGTGGGCCTGTCGCGGTGCTTGAAGCGGAAGCCCGCGGCCGGGTCGTCCTGGAAGAAGTTCGCGTCCCGGGCAATCCACGTCATCTCGATGCCCGGGCAGAACGCGCCACCCACGCAGTTCTCCAGCACGGCGCGGTCCAGCCGCGCTCCCTCCGACGCGGGGGCCTTGGGGGGCGAGTGGTCGACCTTGCCGGCGCTGTATTGCTGGAGGAGGAAGTACTGGGTCCGCGTGAGGCTCAGGAACTTCCGGGGGATGATGTCGGAGATGGGGTTGTCGCCCGCCATCTTCGGCATGAGGTCCGGCGTCGGCGCGTTGACGTCGTCGGGGTTCCGGATTCGCTGAAGGAAGCGGGGGCCCAGGTTGCCGCCCTGGATGGCATCGTGTCTGCCATTGCCCTGCGGACCCACGTCAGCGACCCACTGATAGGCGGCGGGGCGGCTGAGGATGGGAAGAAGGTCCGCCTGGAAGTTGGGCGTGTAGTCCTGCTGGAACTGCCCACCCTGGTAGAGCCCGGGGACGAGCCCCCTCTGGGTGACGAAGGTGTCGAAGAGCGTGTCGTAGAGCGTGATGACGTTGAGGATTTGAGGCGCGTACCCGGGGGGCCCCACCACGACCCACGCGGGGAACTCCACCTCGTGCTCCGAGTTGTCATCCATGACCAGCGTCGCGGTGACGGGCCCGTCCGAGATGTCATCCCACCAGAAGGTGTTGTTGGCGTACGTGTCCAGCCGGGGCTGGGGGTAGGCGTTCGTGTCGATGAACCCCTTGGCCTGGGTCACCTGATCGGGCGTGAGCCCCAGGCTGGGGGCCGTGAGGACGGAGGCGACGGCGGCGTCGAACGCCGCCTGGGTGTCGTAGCCGATGTCCGCGATGCTCTTCAGCGCGATGAGGATGTCCTGCGCCTTCCCGCTGAGGCCGCTCACCTTTTCCAGCGTGTGGTACCGCGCCCA
Source organism: Corallococcus sp. CA041A (assembly GCF_003612075.1). NCBI lineage: Bacteria > Pseudomonadati > Myxococcota > Myxococcia > Myxococcales > Myxococcaceae > Corallococcus > Corallococcus sp. CA041A. The sequence continues at coordinate 21,556 of NZ_RAWF01000092.1, read as the reverse complement.
GTCCTCCAGCAGCCCACTCGTGATGTCGTAGCGGACCGACACGCCGGACTTGCCGTAGCCGCCCACCGCGTGGAGATAGCCCCGGGCATCCGTGACGAGCTTTCCCAGGGTGGTGATGTCGCTGCCTTCGGGGAGGAGTCGCGATGGGCGGGCCGACGCCGGGAGCAGCTCACACTGCACAGTGGTGGGACCGCCCGCGCTGCCCAGACAGGTGACGGTGCGCGGCCCCGCGTCGAGGATGAACGCGTTGCGGTCATTCCCCACGGTGCGAGGATTTCGCAGCGGGTGGTCGACGGCGTAGGTGCCGTCCGCGCCCTGTTGCTGCCGGAACTCGTACCAAGCGGACTTCTTGTTGGCCAGGTGGACCGTCCAACGGATGTCTTTGATTCCGCCTTCCCCCGGCTGGACCCTGCGCCCGTTCGAGCCGGGCGAGTCGTAGGCGTGGATTTGAAAGCGCGCCGCCTGTCTGCGCACCGCCATGCTGGCATCGCGAAACCGGGTCACGCTGCCGCCCGCCACCTCCAGCGGCAGTCCTCCTGCCTCCTCGGGACCGAGGTAGTAGTCCTCGCTGTCTCCGACGCGGGCCACGCCAATGGCCGGGTGAATCTTGTAGGTCGTGCTCATGCCTTTGCTCCTCGCGGTGGGGAAGGAGCTGATGCAAAAGACACTCCCCTCAAGGGAAGCGCAGAAATTCCAGAAATACTGCACATTCTACAGACAGGGGCCATGTCCCGGCAGTGGCGGACGTGGCCATTGACGCGTCAAGGATTGGCCATGACGTGTCAGCCCCAAAAAAAAGCGCCGCGACCCGTGGGGGGCGCGGCGCTGGGGTGTGGGGCTTCGGGCTGGGGCCTACTTCGTGTGCACCGTCACGTCGGCGGAGAGGCCGGCGCGCAGGGCCAGGCCTTGCGGCGGGTGCACCCAGGAGATGCGCACGGGTACGCGCTGCACCACCTTGACGAAGTTGCCGGACGCGTTGTCGGGCGGCAGCAGGGAGAAGCGGGAGCCGGTGCCTCCAGAGAGGCTCTCCACCTTGCCCTCCAGCTTCTCACCAGAGAAGGCGTCCAGCTCCACCTCCACGCGCTGGCCGGGCTGCATGTGCCCCACCTGCGTCTCCTTGAAGTTCGCCACCACGTAGGTCGTCGTGGGCACCAGCTCCGCCACGGCCTGGCCGGGGGTGAGCAGCTGGCCCGCGTGCACGGACAGCTTGGACACCTGGCCGTCCGCCGGGGCGACGACGCGCGTGTCCTCCAACTGGAGCTTCGCCTGGTCGAGCGCGGCCTCCGCGCCCTTCACCCGCGCGTGCGCCAGCGACGCGCTGGCCTGGGCGGCGGCGATCTTCTCGTCGATGGGGGCGCTCACGTCGAGCTGGCCCCTGGCCTCCGCCACCTTGCTCTCCGCGGTGCGTCGGCCCTCCTCCGCCAGGGCGAGCTGCGCGCGGGCGCCTTCGAGCGCGGCCTGCGCCGTCTCGTTGGACGTCCGCGCGTCATCCAGCGCGCTCTGCGCCACCACGTTCTGCTGACGCAGGCTCTGGGTCCTATCCAGGTCCAGCGTGGCCTTGCGGGCCTGCGCCTCCGCGCGAGCCAGCGCCGCGCGGGCCGCCGCCACCTGCGCCTGGGCGCCGCTCACCGCGGACGTACTCGTGGACACGAGCGCCTTCGCGCTGGACAGGCCACCCTTCGCGCCGGCCTCCGCCACCGTGGCCTGCGCGTCCGCCGCGACGGCCTGGGCGCGCGCGGACTCCAGCTCGGCCTCCGCCTGCTTCACGCGGGCCTCATAGGGACGCGGGTCGATTTGGAGGAGCACGTCGCCCTGGTGCACGGTGGCGTTGTCCAGCACGGCCACCTTCACCACGGGGCCGGACACGCGCGCGGCCAGGGGCACCACGTCCGCCTCCACCTGCGCGTCGTCGGTGGTCTCCTGCCCTGCCGTGACGATCTTGAAGCCGCCAATGGCCAGCACGATGGCCGCCACGACGCCACCGAGGATGAGGAAGCCCCGCTTGCCGCGCTTCGCCTGCGCCGCGGAGGCGGGCGCGGGCGCCGCTTCGGGGACGAGTTGGGGAGCAGTCGTTGTCGTTGCCATGTCTTAAATCTCCACGTCGATGTGCGGTTTCTCGTGGGAGCCCCCGACGCTCGGGGGGTCCTTGAGGAAATAGATGAGCGGCAGCACCACCACGAACATCAGCGCCGCCAAGACGAAGAGCTTGTCGAACGCGAGCACCATGGCCTGCCGTGACACGTTGCCCACCATCATCTGGAGGCTGGCCATGCTGGCGCTCGCGGCGTCCAGGCCGTGCTGCATGAGCCCCTTCTGCGTGGCGGCCATGCGGCTGGCGACCTCCCACCGCTCCGGGTTGAGGTGCGCCGCGATGGAGGCCTTGGACAGCACGGTGTAGCGCGACAGGAGCGTGGTGAAGATGGCCAGGCCCACGGACCCGCCAATCTGGCGCAAGAGGGAGTTGAGGCCCGTCGCGTCCGCCATCCGCTCACGCGGGATGTTGCCGAGCGCCGTGGCGCTGAGCGGCACGAACATCAGGCTGAAGCCCACGCCCTGCAGCGCGATGGCCGCGATGATGTTGCTGGAGCCGGTGGCGAGCGAGAAGTGGCTCATCTCGAACGCGCCGAAGCCCGCGAACACGATGCCAATCCCCACCAACACCCGCGCCGGCACCTTGCCGTACAGCCGTCCGACGATGGGCATCATCACCATCATCACCAGCGTGCGAGGCATCAGCGAGAGGCCGGACTGCGTCGCGGTGAAGCCCAGGAGTTCCTGCATGAACACCGGCAGCAGGAACATGCTGGCCATGAGCACCGCGAACACCAGCGCGCCCAGGAGCGTGCCGGACGCGAACACCGGGTCCTTGAACAGCCGCAAGTTCACCGCGGGCGCCTCCGCGGTCAGCTCGCGGATGACGAAGGCGATGAGGCACGTGGCGGAGAGCAGCGCGCAGATGACGATGATGGGGGACTCGAACCAGTCATCCGCCTGTCCCTCCTCCAGGAAGTACTGGAGCGAGGCCAGGCCCATGCAGAGCAGCGTGATGCCGGACCAGTCCATGTGCTTGCGCTGCTTCTCGGCTTCCTGGCGCGCGGTGGCTCGCAACTGTTCGTCCTCCTGGACGAAGCGGACCACCATGAAGAAGCCCAGGATGCCCACCGGCACGTTGATGAAGAAGATCCAGGACCAGTGCCAGTTGTCCACGATGTAGCCGCCCAGCGTGGGGCCAATGGCGGGGCCCACCATCACGGCCATGCCGAAGATGGCCATCGCGGTGCCCTGCTCCTTCGGCGGGAACGTCTGCCGGAGGATGGCCTGCTCGGTGGGTTGAAGCGCGCCTGCCCCTAGACCCTGGAGGAAGCGGAAGAGCACCAACGTGGGCAGGTTCCACGCGAAGCCGCACAGGAACGAACCCGCGACGAAGAGCACCAGGCACGCCAGGTACACGCGCTTCTGGCCGAACATGCGGCCCAGGAAGCCCGTGAGCGGCATCACCATCACCGTGGCGATGACGAAGCCGGTGGTGGCCCAGGTGATCTCCTGCACCGTGGCGCCGACAGCGCCGCGGATTTGAGGCAGCGCAACGCTCACGATGGACGAGTCGATGGCGCCCATCAGCGTGCCGAACGTCACCGACAGCGTGACGAGCCACTTGTTGACGGGGGCCTTGGGCGTTGCCGGCGCCAGGACCTCCGGTGTTGCGACGGCTGTCGCCATGTCAGTCGACCTCGATGCCCTTCAAGAAGACGCGGAGGATCTCCTCCGCCCAGGCGGCTGCCGGAAGGTTCGCGGCGTCGTCCTCGCGCAGGCGGTCCAATGCGCCGCGCACCATTCCCATCAGGAGATTCGGGTAGAACGCGCGCCCTTCCGCGCGGACCTCCCCGGCCTGGATGCCCCGGTCGAGGATGACCGACACGCGCTTGCTGAGCTCCGCCAGGATGCGGCTCTTGCGCGCCGGGTCTTCCGGCAGCTGCACCAGCACCCGCACGAACGCGTCGCGCTCCGCCGCGTGGGCGAACAGCGCCGTCACGAAGGCGCGCAGCTGTTCGCGAGCGGGCCGCTCCGCCACGGGAGCCAGGGCCGCGTCCAGCCGGTCCAGCATCATCTGGCGGCGCTTCGCGCGCAGCGCGTCCAGCAGGGCCGCGCGGTCGGTGAAGTGGTTGTAGAGCGTCCCCACCGACACGCCTGCCTGCTCGGCGATGGACTCCATCTTCGCCGCGTGCAGGCCGTCCCGAGCGAACACCGCCGCGGCCGCCAACAGGATGGCGTCGGCGGTGGCTTCCTTCATGCGCGAGCGCAGCCGTTTGACGGGCGCCTCAGATTTTGAATCTCGATTCATTCTCTGAAGGGAGATTTAACCCTCTCCCCACAGGAGTCAAATCGGCCTGGGGTTCCAGAGGGAGGAAGCAGCCGAACGCAAGAAGGGCCGGCGGGAGCGCGCTCCGCCGGCCCTTCCTGGGTGCTTCTGGATTTCAGCGACCGCGGCTCAGGGGGTGAGCATGCCCAGCTTGGGGGCGGGCAGCTCCACGGACAGCTCCTGGGTGAGGCCCTCGGTGGCGTGGAAGCCCTTGCCGCTGACCTCGCCCGCGCGGAACAGGGCCCAGCTCTGGAGGCCGCGCTGGAACGAGCGCGTCATGTGCCACAGCTCCAGGCCGCTGTTGGCGACGAAGAGGTACATCGTCCGCTTCGGGTTCCAGGGGTTGGGCAGCGCCAGCGCGAGGCCGTCATCCGCACGGCCGTACGTCCTTCCCTGCCAGCGGAAGAAGCGCCGGCCCAGTTCGACAGGCAGCTTCTTCTCCGCCGCCAGGCGCGCCATGAGCCCGTTGTCCTCCAGGCCGCCGAAGACGACCAGGTCGCGGTCCGCGAGCTCCGCGTCCGTCACCTCCGCGTCCGGCTTGAGCGGGGCCAGGCGCTCCGGAGACGCGTCCGCCAACTGCTCGCGGTAGTTCGTCGCCAGCGTGCGCATGGACTCCACCTGGCGCGCGGAGCCGTACACGAAGAGGAGCTTGTCCCAGTCATCCAGCGTGTTGGCCAGGGTCTGGTAGCGCTCGCGGGCCACAGGGATGTCGTTGCCCACGTTGAACACCACGCGCACCGGCCGGTCCGGGACCTTCACGGTGAAGGTGTCACTCGAGCCATTCACCTCCACGCGCTCCAGCACGGCGCCCTTCTCCGTCTGCACCTCCACTAGCGTGGCGAAGCGCCAGGGCGTGCCGGACTGGTCCACCTTCAGCGTTACCTCAAAGCCCTCCTTCGCCTTCTGGGCGCGGGAGGTGAGGCGCGGCGCGGGCAGGCCCCCGCGCTCCACCCACTGCTTCACCCACGGCCCCACGTCCTGGCCCGCGGCCTCCGAAGCGGTGCGGATGAAGTCCTGGGTGGTGAGCTTCTTGTTCGCGAACTTCGTGTGCACCGCGTCCATCACCTTGGCGAACTTCGCGTTGCCCAGGGTCAGCCGCAGCTGGTGCAGCAGGTACGTGCCCTTGATGCGAGGCACCGCATACTGGCCATAACGGCCGTAGTCCGTGCGCGCGGCGGTGGGCACCACGTCGCCCTCGCGGGCCGTGACGTAGAGGTAGCGGGCGTTGAGGTCCGCGAGCGCGTCGCGCTGGGCGTCGAAGGCCTTGGAGAGGTCATCCCCTTCCGGCAGGTCCCGGAGCAGCGTCCAGTACGCCGCCGAGCCGCTGCCGAACCAGTTGTCCGCGTCCGTGGCGGGGAACACCGTGTTGGCCCAGAGCTTCTTCTCGTCGAAGCCGAGCGCGTCCTTCACGCGAGCGAAGTCGCGCTTGGGCTTGTCCGCCTTGGGCTCAGGCTTCTGCTTCGCCTTGGCTGCCTTCAGCTGATCCGCGACGTAGATGGGGCTGAAGGCGGTGTAGCCCAGGGACAGGTGCGGGGTGGCGCCGGGCAGGTCCGGAATCCAGCGGCTGCCCACCATCTTCTCGCGCAGCGTCGTCTTGCCGTAGTGGGCCAGGAACATCAGCTTCTCGGTCATCTCCGACGTGGTGACCTTGCCGTCACACGCGTGGGGCCGGTTGATGGGGCTGGACGCCATCATGCGCGTGGCGCTGTCCACGTCGAAGCCGCCCTTGCCGTACTTCGCGTAGGCCTCCTGGAAGGCGATGTCGCGGTTCCAGGTGTTGAAGGCCAGGTCCACCGGGGCGTTGCTCGCGTTGGGCACGGACTCCTTGCGGACCTCCGGGTCGCGGTTGTTGTTGTTGGCCCAGATGAAGTCCTTGAGGTTTCCGGGCGTGTCCGAAGCCTTGCCCTTGCTGCCGGTGCGCCACAGCCGAGTCTTCGCGGTGCCCAAGAGGAGGCACGCGCCCTCATCCGTCTTGGTGTCCGCGAGCGTCCAGTCGTTGGTGTAGAGGCCGTTGTTGCGGTCCTTGAGGATGCGCTCCACGTCGTCGATGGAGTTCGCGTACTGCACGGCCTTGCGGATGCGGTTGCTCTGCGGGGTGCCGTCGATGTTGAAGGGCGTCTGGCCGACGGTCGTCTCGCCGATGACGATGCCCGCGTCGTTGAGCATCCAGTCAGAGCCGCTGTGGATGCCGCCCGGGAAGGTCTGCATCACGAAGCGGTGGCCCTTGGTGGGCTGCACGTCCAGCATCACGTCCCAGTGGACGCCGGTGTAGCCGTTCCACATGAAGATCTGGCCCATGACGACGCGGCCATCCTTCGTCGCGGACTTGGTGGCCACGAAGGACGAGCAGTGGTCGCCCTCCCCTGCCCGGCCGTTCTCATCCTCGCCCTTGAGGAAGGTGCGGCCGGAGAGCGGAGACGCGGTGACGCGGTTGGCGTCCTCCAGCTGGCCCAGGTCCACGGCGGAGTTGATGGCGACGACATCGAGCACGTCCAGGTCGCGCTCCTTGCCATCCGGGCCCTTGAACTTCGCGCCGCCCACGTTGGCGCCGTCGGCGATGCCCTTCATCTCCTCCAGGTACTCGGGGTCGAAGCGGCGCAGGAACAGCGAGTCCGCGAGCAGGCGCACCTGCGCCCATCCCTTCGCGGCGTCCGCCTTGTCCTTCTGGATGCCCAGCTTCTCGATGTAGCGGACGATCTCCTGCGACACGAGTTCGCCGTACTGCCGGCCGCGCTCGTAGGGCTCGCCCTCGATGTGCACGTACACCCAGCCGCCGTCGTCGTAGCGGAAGCCCTTGCCGGCCCACCGCACGCTCTCCATGGGGATGTACGAGGTGATGTCGTCCACCTCCTCCACCTTCACATCGTCGAACCACGCGGTGCCGGTGGCCTTGCCGTTGTGGCCCAGGTGCGCGCGCACGCGATCACTGGACTGGGTGGCGAAGAACAGCACCTGCACGCGGCCGCTGGAGTCCGCGCCCTGCGGAGGAGAGCAGTTGGTGAAGGGGAAGCTCTGCATGGACAGACACGCGCCCAGCGCCGTGGGGTAGCGCGCCTGCGCATCCGCCTGCACGCCCTTGGTGCGCACCCAGGCGGAGAGCCGGTAGAGGCGGCCCACCTGGAGCTTCACGGGCTCGGACACGACGGTGGTCTCCGCGCCGCCCTGGGGGCTTTCGATGACGAGGCTGCGGCTGCCCTCCGACTTCGCGTCGGTGCGGGCGGACACCTTGCCCTGACCCGAGGCCGTCCAGCCCTGGGGAAGGCCGGTGGCGGCGGCGGTTTCAAAGCCGGCGTTGGGGACGGCGATGGATGCGGGCGCGGCCCAGGCGGTGGCCGAGGCGCAGGCGGCCAGCGTGGGCCAGAGTAGACGGGAGCGCTTCCACATCAGACGCAGGTGGGACATGGCTTGCTCATGGGAAGGAGGAAAGGGTGCGGCATCCTGTCACGTCGTACGCGGGCGTGCTGGCACGCATTGCGTGAGCATGGCGAGAGGTTCACTCCTGGCGCGATTGGACAGCTTCACGACATGACGCCCTGTTCCATGCCGGTCCGAATTCGACCGCAAGGCGCGGAGTGCTGGCCCGGGAACCGGAGGTTAGGTTTCGCCTCGTGGTCATCGAAAGGAGGCGGAGCATGGCGACAAAGACGGAGGCCCTCGCGGCGGCGACGGTGGGCGACCCGCGCTGGGCGGCGGTCGTCGCTCGGGACGCGGCGGAGGACGGGCGCTTCTTCTATTCCGTGAGGACGACGGGGGTGTACTGCCGTCCGTCCTGTGGCGCGAGGACGCCGCGGCCGGAGAACGTGGGGTTCCACGCGACGGAGGCGGCGGCGGAGCAGGCGGGGTTCCGAGCGTGCAAGCGGTGCAAGCCAGGGGAGCCCTCGCTCGCCGTGAAGCACGCGGACCGGGTGGCCGAGCTTTGCCGCTTCATCCAGGCCGCTGAAGAGATGCCGAGCCTGGAGGATCTGGCGGAACGCGCGGGGCTGTCGCCGTATCACCTGCACCGGGTGTTCAAGGCGGTCACGGGGCTGACGCCGAAGGGCTACGCGGCGGCGCAGCGGACGGAGCGGATCCGCACGGGGCTGACGAAGCGAGGCTCCGTCACCGAGGCCATCTACGACGCCGGATTCAATTCGAGCGGTCGCTTCTACGAAACCTCCAGCCAGGTCCTGGGCATGACACCGACGAACTTCCGCGCCGGGGGCGCGAACACGGAGATCCACTTCGCCATCGCGGAGTGCTCGCTGGGCCCCATCCTGGTGGCCACGAGCGACCGGGGCGTGTGCGCCATCCTGATGGGAGATGATCCGGACGCACTGGCGAAGGACCTCCAGGACCGCTTCCCGCAGGCGACACTGGTGGGCGGGGACGCGAAGTTCGAGCAACTGGTGGCGAAGGTCGTGGGCTTCGTGGAGGCGCCGCGCGTGGGGCTGGATTTGCCACTGGACGTGAGGGGCACGGCGTTCCAGCAGCGCGTGTGGCAGGCGCTGCGGGAGATTCCTGCGGGGAAGACGGCGAGCTACATGGACATCGCGGAGCGGATTGGCTCGCCGAAGTCGGTGCGGGCCGTGGCGCAGGCCTGCGGCGCGAACGCGCTGGCGGTGGCGATCCCGTGTCACCGGGTCGTGCGCAACGATGGAGCGCTGTCTGGCTACCGGTGGGGCGTGGAGCGAAAGCGCGCGCTGCTGGAGCGAGAGGCGCAGCGGTGAGGAGACGGGTTCGTGCGGTGGATTGGGAGGGAACGGGTCGGGAGTTGGACGCCCGTGGGTGCGCGGTGCTGGAACAACTGCTCACACCTGACGAGTGCGAAGCATTGGCACTGCTTTACGATGTGGAGGATGCCTTTCGCAGCCGTGTGGTGATGGCGCGGCACGGGTTCGGCCGGGGCGAATACAAATACTTCGACCACCCGCCGCCGGAGGTGGTGACGGAGTTGCGCACTGCGCTGTACCCGTGCCTGGCGCCCATCGCGAACCGCTGGAACACGGCCATGGGCATCGACGTGCGGTATCCAGACGTGCACGCGGACTTCCTCGCGCGTTGCCATGAGGCCGGGCAGGTGCGGCCCACGCCCCTGCTCTTGCGCTATGGCGTGGACGACTACAACTGCTTGCACCAGGACCTGTACGGAGAGCACGTCTTCCCGCTCCAGGTGGCCGTGCTCCTCTCGGAGCCCGGACGGGACTTCACCGGCGGAGAGTTCGTGCTGACGGAGCAGCGTCCCCGGATGCAATCCCGGGCTGAGGTCGTCCCCCTGCGTCAGGGAGACGCGGTCGTCTTCGCGGTGCATCATCGCCCGGTCCAGGGCACGCGGGGCACCTACCGCGTCAACCTGCGGCACGGCGTCAGCCGCGTGCGCTCCGGCATGAGGCACACGGTGGGCATCATCTTCCACGACGCCGCCTGAGCATCAATCAGGCAGAACATCCTGCCATGGCAACGCATATCGCGTTGTCATGCCATGCCGATTGGGCGCGAGCGAGCGACTGGGAACCAGACGCAGCATTGTCATCAACCTACTCATTGAGGCGGGCTCCCCCAGACTCTCTTCGCCCTCTCGCGACTGCATTCAGCCACTGCATCGTCGAGCGATTGAGTCTGGCGCTCCGCATCTTGCTATTCTTGAGCGTGCCATGCTTGATTGGAACCCACGATGGCACCGAGAGACAAGCTCAAAGAGCTCCAAGCGGGAGACTTGGTGGTCGCGCGGCGGAAGATTACCCTCACAATGGAGGGCGGGCCCGTGCACTCTCGCCAGCGGTTCCTCTCAGCGGGAGCTCTTCTACGTCTGACTTCGGCTGCAAGTTCCTCCAATGGCGGGACCTATCATGTCGGAGACATCGAGGAGCCTGCTGCCGTCGGACGTGTCTCCATGAACAGTATCGATCCGGCACCGGGGTTTGGATTGTCGGAGCGAATCCTCCTCACCTATCTCCCAGAGTTCGCGGCTGGCCCCTCCGCTCGCATGGGGCCTCAAGGAGTTCGTCAGCTCGCTCAGCTTGGAATCTATCGCGCCCGGAGCTACGGACTCACTGACGATCACAGCCTCCAGTTGTACGCCGGACTGATGATGCAACTGGGCGTCGCCTTCGATGAGGACCCATTCCACCCCTGGGCCCATACCGCTCTCAGGAACACACCCTCCGCCGCGTATCCCATCGCCGAGCATCAACGGGTTCGTTCGCTGTATGGGGCCTCGACGGAGTATTTCCAACGAGTTCTGGGGAAGGACTCAGAGCATCTGCGGAATGCCCTGTTCAGAGCCACACAGCTTCGCCTCGATTCACTCCCATCCGGCGGAGCCGGTTTTGTTGAGCGGATGCGCCGCTTGCTTCTCGACCTCTATCCCCAGCGCATGGAGAGTGCTGCAACCGACGCGCTGGAGCAGACTGCGGCATTTCTCCAGGGATATTCCAACAAACCAACCACCGGTAAGAGCCTGGCGGTTCAAGTCGCGGTGAGCTTCGCCATGGGCCGAGGAGCATTCCAGGATCCTCGCTTCCCGCAGCTCCGAGAAGTGAGGGGGAGCCCCGAGAAACTCTTCTTGGGACTTCAGAATCACCTCCAGCAAGAGCTTCGTGACCGGGGTTGGAAGTAGAAGGAGGCGGCCCATGTGTATTGCCGGATGCACAGACTCCAAACACTCCATGATTGCGTCGCTCAAGGCGGAGAAGACTCGACTGGAGGCCATCACCGCGAAGGACTCTGGAAAGAGCCTGGGTGAGGTTGCCGCAGCCTTCACCGTGCTCAAGGACGTCGCGCACCGTCTGGCGGTCCTGGAGAAAGGGACTGGGTTGTACAAGGGGAACAAGTCCAGTGATCCAACGACCTCCGTCATTGCGACCGACTGCACCGAATACGTCATCGAGGTGCTCTCGGATACATTCAAGCAGCAAAAGCAGACTGAGGTCTGGGGCCAGATCAAGACCCAGATGCGGGCGAACATGAAGCTTAGAGGAGCGACGGCGCCCTCCGGAATCGATCTTCAGGCAGCACTCCAGCAAAAGCTGGCGTGGAAGGGAATATTCTGGGCTCCGGATCCCAAGTACCCGAAATACGAATGGAAGAGCGCCCCCAACACCGAGCAGTCATTCGCCTACCTGAAGGCAAGGGAAGCGAAATCATATTACAAGGCAACTGGGAATGCCCGGAACTACCCAGGAGTCAGCATTGACAAACTGACTGTCAACTACGCCCCCGAGAAAGACAGCTCAACCCCTCAGGACACCAAGGACTTGAAGCGGCTAAGGAGAGTCGCTTTTGGCGTGTTCTCCGCGCATGGCGGTTTTCACATGTGCCTCATCATTTCGGGGATCGTGTACGAAGTCCATTGGGACCAACCGAGCAAAAGTGAGAAGGTCATGGAAGGCACGCCTCTCGAATCCTGGGGCGGATTGGGTCGGTGGGGAAGCGGCGCTATCGTTGCTCCACGTGCTGATGTCGAAAGGGCTTGGAGGACTTGAACCCCATGCGCATATGTGTGCTGCTCGCCTTGGGCCTCCTTGTGGCCTGCGGGGCGAAAGGGGGTTGCTCCCGAGGGCAAGACCCCACTGGCGACGATGCACGGAGCAGGGTTGACGTGCCCACCGATGCCAGCCCCGCGGCCATCGAAACGTCCGCAGACATTCCTCTTGCGACGCTGCGTTGCGCATTGGCAGGGACATCCAAGGATGTCCTTGCCCGCTGGTTCGGCGAGCCGGTCCCAAGGGAGTTTTCGCCTGTATTCGGTTTTCACTCCCTGCGCTTTCAGTTCCCGCGCGGCGAAGAACTGGAGTTCAAACCTGAAGAACTACTTTTCCCTGCCGACTGGAACTGCAACATCTTCTCTCCGGGTTGTCGCTATGTCGCTCTCTTCTTGGGGCGCTCGGTGGGCTATCACATTGTCGAATTGGAGGCCCTGCAAGACTACCTGGCAGGCCGCCGCCCTCCGTTCGTAACGCTGCATTACTCTGGGGAATTGCCCGAGCCTCATCATTACGGCCATGGCCGCTGGGTATCACCCACGGAGTTTGAATTCTTTGTCTTCGCTCCTGGTGATGTTGATGGCTGGGATGCTGAGGGGACGAGCGTCAGGCTCCGGGTAGAGTTCGCTGGGGCTCGCCAGGGCGCTGCTCCGCCACTCCAGATGATTCAAGAAAAACTCGCTCATCCGCCAGACGATGGATGTGCGGCAGCGGATGTTCACCCCTGACGGCCCCCTCACCGCCGGCCAATGACTGTGTACGCAAACCGTGCAAAACAATAGAAGCGCCGTCCTTCGACGCCATGTGGGTCGAGCGTCGCCGTTTGTTCAAAGCCTGCCCAGCGCAACCAACGGAGATGGGCATCGTTTCTGCTGTCCACGTTGCACCATAGGCAAGGGTATCGCTGGTGGAGCTTCGGGATCCACTCAAAGGTCAGTCGCACGATTGATGTCGGGTTCGTCATGAATTCGTTCGTCCCGAGGAGCCACGTTTCGCCTGACTGGGAGTGGCTTGGGACAGCGCCGAACATCCCAACAATGCCTCCCGTCTGACCGAGAAGCGTGAGGCAAGGCGCGGATTGACGCAGGAGGCGTTCCAGAACGGCCGTTGGAGCCTCGGCAGTTGTCGCTTGAAGTTCTCGCAAGTCCGCTGTGCGCAAGCGGCATGCGAGGGGATGGATATGACTGGAACGCGCCGGCACGACGATCATGAGAGCGAATGAGCGAGACGGCCTCGCGGGGAGTGGTTCACGCAATCCTGCTTTTTCTTCTATATACACGAATTCAGGCTGTGCTGGATAATAGCCCGGGGCAGCGTTGCCGTGCACCTGCGGCTGCTGGCCCAGCACACTCGCTCACCCGCCGGAGGATCCAATGAAACGGATAGGGATGGTCATCGCGCTGTTCGTTTGCGTGAACGTAGCTCCCCAAGCTCAAGCCGCCAGCATGAAGCCAGCGGCGCTGCGCGAACGCATCAGCGTGTCGCTGGCCGCCGACAAGCGCGAGGTGGCGCTGACCCTGGCGAAGCAGGACCCGGTGCTGCGGAAGGCTCTCGCCCCCCGCTTGAGCGGCGAGCACCTTGCCGTGGATCTGAAGCAGTGGCTGAGCACCGTGTCGGCCCCGTCCTCCGTCACGGGCGTGGCGGAGCGAGCGGACCTGAACATCCGTCGGCTCAAGGGCTTCGACCGTGAGCTCGACAGCCTGCTGCAGCTTCGTCTGGCCAGCGCGTCCATGCTGACGGCATTGCAGCAAGGCGTTGAGCCTCTCTACGCGTACGAACCGGATGGCGATGACTCCCAGTGGCGCTTCATCGAGGCCTTCGATGGCCTTGGCCGCGTGCACCACCTCGACGTGCACCGCATGCCCGAACAGCCGGTGCTGGTGGTGGACATCGACGGGCGCAGGGACCTGGCCGCCGGCATCAAGCTGATGCGCGAGCACCTCGTGGCCCTCGGGCAACGTCCCCTGCCCGTCCTGGACACGGCCGCCGCGGCGACCAGCACGCCGGTGACGATCCTCGATCGCATCTACCTGAACGACGACGAGGAGCCGTGGATCTCCGGCAACGCGGAGGTCTATGCCATCGTCAATGGCGTCGACCCCAGCCGTGACGCACCGCAGTTGGACATCGTCGACATGCCCTATCTGGACACGGACGGGAGGACCTACTCCCCGAACCAGGTCCTGATCTTCTGGGAGCGTTACCGCTGGGCGGCGGCGAACGTCATCCTCATGGAGCACGACGACAACACCAGCTACCAGGAGCTGGTGAGCTACCTGTTCAATGTCGCGAGCCAGATCCTGACCGCCGTGGGCCTGCCGGAGATCGGCGCCCTGGTGGCCCTGGGCAGCGGGCTGGTGGATCGCATGCCGGGCGAATGGTTCACCAACGACGACGACTACGTCGATTCGTTCTACACCCTGGAGAAGAACCACACCTACACCAACTACAGCGGAGCACGCGGCAACGCGGTGGTGACTCTCAGGCCGTACGAGCTCGCGAGCCAGTAGCAGCGGCCGGTAGGGGTCGAGGCGGCGCTGCTCGACCCCTCCGGTCAGCGTCCGGCCTGGGCCAGGAAGTCGGCGGTCGGCAGGACCCTGGCATAGCCCATCCCCAGCGCCGCCAGGAACGCGGCATGGACCTGGGGTGCGACCGGAGTGGCCTCCGTTTCAGGCGCTCCGGGCGCGCACGTCCGCGGATGACGAGGCTGCGCGAGCGACGAGCTTCCCGGTGACACCCTTCGGCAGCACCACGCCGAAGAAGAAGCCCTCTTCGAAGGGCTCCGTCGAGTCGAGCTGGATCTTCACCCGCGAGGCAATCGTCGCGAGCGCCGTCTTCAGGAACGTCATCGCGAAGACCGCGCCCACGCACGCGCGCGGCCCGCGACCGAAGGGGAAGAAGTGGCCGCTCCCCAGCGGGTCTCGCGTCGTGCCTCCGTCCAGCCAGCGCTCCGGCTTGAACGTGTCCGGGTCCGGCCAGTGCGCCGGGTCGCGGTGCAGGTGCTGGTTCGAGATCATGATCATCGACCCCGCTGGCAACGTGACCCCGGCCAGCTGCGCATCCTTCGACGGCGTGCGCGTCATCACCCGGACCGCCGGCAAGACGCGCAGCGCTTCGTACGCCACGGCCTCCACCCACTTCGCACCCTCAAGCTTCCCGAACGTCAGCGGTCCGTCCGCCACCAGCGAGGCGGCCTCGTCAGCCAGGCGCGCGTCGGAGTCCGGATACTTGTTGAGCTGGTGGAACGCCCCCACCAGCGTGACGCTGGAGGAGAACGCACCGCCGAAATAGGTGCCCCCGAGCATGTGCGCCAGCACCTGATCATCGATGCCCGGCGTCTCCCGCAGGTAGCGGGACATGATGTCCACGGCATGCGGATCCTGCCGCTTGCGAGCCGCCTGGATCCGGTCCACGAAGTGCCCGTAGAAGCGCGCCTTCGCCACGTCGAAGTCCTTCGGCGGCCTTACGAACTTCAGCGGCAGCTTCGACTGGATGCGCGCGTCCGCCGCCCTCGCGAGCAGCATGAAGTCCTCGAACACCTGATCCGGCAGCTTCTCCCCCACCGAAGCGACCGAGAACGCGTCGAACGTCAGCCGGCGCAGCGCGGGCGTGAGGTCGATGTGCCTCTGCTTCAGCAGCGCGTCCACGGACTCGGAGATCGCCGCCTGCATGGGGCCCACCTGATCCGCCAGCCACTCCGTGGCCCACGGCTGCGCGCCGGGCTCCAGCTGGCGCTTCCGGACCCAGTCCACGCGCAGCTCCGCAGTGAACGCAGTGTCGTCCGTCACCGACGGGCGGATCTGCTCGCTGATGTTCCCCTTCTCGAACTCCATCCGGCGCGGGGACTCGTAGACCTCCGCGATGAGCGCCGGGTCGTTGAGCACCAGCCCGGGGTTGGGCCCCATCCAGATGAGCGTGACGCCGCCGTACTCGCGGCCATAGCGCGCACAGACATCCCAGGGCGACGCCCCCAGGAAGTCCCCAGCAGTGCCGAGGATCCCCGGCTGGGGACCGGGCAGCGACGCGAACGGCTTGCGCTTCGCGCCGAAGAACAGGTTGAAGATGCCGCGAGAGAGGGCATTGGGCATGGGAGGAGTCTCCTGACGGCGCTAGACGGTGATGCCACAGGGGATGCGGTCGGCCTGAAGGACGGTGTAGGGCACCGCGCTCTTCGCGTTGCGCGCCTTCACGGCCTCGCTCTGCGCGCGCAGCTGGGCGTGGAAGCGGTCGCGGATGGCGAGCAGCTCCGGCTCCTGGAAGTAGTCCTCGCGCCAGCCACCCTCGTGGAGCAGGTACTCCTCGTCGTCCCCGAAGCTCGACAGCGCGCGGCCCACCGCCACCTGCCAGAGCATCTGCGTCTTGGAGGGAATCATCGCGTCGATGTCCTTCTCACCCAGGACGCCCTTCTCTCTCGGCGGAGGCTGGCGCATGCACAGGGGCGCGTTGGGCACGAAGGCGTAGTGCTCGTACTGGAGGTAGTTCACCGCCGCGTGCTGGACGCTGACCGTGAAGAGCACCGTGGTGAGGATGTCCGTCAGGTCCGCGACGCGCTTCAGCTCCGCGCAGGGCAGCTTCTCCACCGGCAGGCCGTGCTCGGTGAGGTCCTTCCACCAACGCTGCATGTCGGTGTCGTGCACCAGGTCCTCGTCGGACTTGTAGAAGTGCCCCAGCACACCGCCCACGTACTCCTCCAGCGCCTCCCACAGGAGCAGCGAGTCATCGCGATACGGGTAGTGCGGGAGCACCGCCGGGTCGAGCACGCCACGGCGCTCGATGTCCAGGCGCGGCTTGTTGTCCGCGAGCGTCCAGGCCCTGTACCCCTTCTTGCCCAGGAAGACGTGGCCCTGGTCGGGGCCGCCCGTGGCGATGAGGTCGTCGAACACGCCGCCCGCCGCGAGCAGGCCCTTCCGGGCGCCATCGTTGATGGCGAGCGTGTAGCGGAAATGGCGACGCAGCAGCTTGTAGACGGGGTGCGGGTCCGGGAGGTTGCGCATCGTCGCCATGACGAACGGCTCGGCGACGAAGTGGGTCCGGAGCGCGTGCCCCACCATCTGGTGCGTGTTGCCCTCGCTGCACCGGAGGTAGATCTTCGCGGCCAGCCAGTCGTGCGGGCTGTCATTGGGCGTGAACACTGGATCCAGCGCCGGGTCGCGGCCCAGCTGGATGGCGATGGGCCGCAGCTGGCGCGTGTCGTCCAGGTACAGCAGGCATCGGGACGCGGGCGCCCACCGGCGCTCCTCGACGCCGGCCTTGTCCGCCTTCCTGAACATGGGCACGTCGCCCAGGATCTCGAAGTCGAGCAGGAAGACGCGCTTGCCGGCCAGCGCCTGCGGGAGCGTCGTGCCAGGAGCCAGCAGGCCCCGCAGCTCGGAGTCCTGGAGGGGCATTCCTTCCGGCAGCTCGGTGATGGACTGGATGTGGACGGGACTGATGCCCTGCACGGCCTGCCGGGCGAACTCGATGTCGTCCTGCCAGCGCCTGGCGATGGTTGGCAGTTCGAGGCCCTTGAAGAAGTCGAAGACGTCCACGAGGCCATTCCACGCCTTGCCGAGCACGGGCATGTGCAACTTGATGGCCGCGAGCGTCTTCGCGATGACGACCTCGTAGCTGCCGTCCACGAGGCCCCGGTAGAGCTCGTCCTTCGGCAGCGGGCGCGCGTCCGTGATGTCGAGCGCGCCGGGCAGCCCGGCGGTGGCCTCCGCGGGGCGCCAGGGATACATGCGCTGGCGGGCCTGGAGCAGGTCGTTCCGGGCGACCTTCTGCCGCTCGTGCTGGACCTGCTGGGGCAGCCGGGCGGTGCCCTCGAGGACCTCCGCGGTCGTCCTGGCCAGCACCCAGCGGTAGTACGGGAAGAACCAGTGCTTCCCCAGCGCGGTGACGGTCACCGAGTCGAGGAGCCAGTCGCCCCCGACGCCGCCCCCCGCGTTGGAGAACCGGAGCAGGATCAGGTCCCCCAGGTCCTCGGACCTGACGGAGTAGGCGTCCACCGCGCCGGCCTCGAAGTCGTTGTGGAAGCGCTTGTCCAGGGCTTGCGGCTGGCTCTCGCCCTTCGTGCCCACCAGGACCACGGAGATGGCCGCGTTCGTTCCGGCGCCGAGCTTCGAGCTCGTGCGAATCGTCAGCGTGTAATCGACAGTCATGGATTTCCCCACTAGCACGCAACGGCGGAAGGTACGCCGCTGAAACCGGGACGGACAAGCCGGGCTCTCCTCGCACTGACGCGGATCACGGCGACGTCTCTCGGAGCCTGCACTGAAGTCGATAGCGGATTGCCCTCCGGGGCGAACACCCGGATATGGGTTTGCCGTATGCGCATGCGGCGGTGCTCGCCCCGGTGCGTGTTACCTTCCCGCGCGATGAAGCCTGCTTCCCGTCGTTCCCTGATTGAGGCACGGAGCTGATGCCCACCGCCTGGCGCCGTCTGTTGACCTCGTTGGGGTTCGCTTCGAAGGCCGGGGAGCCGCCACTCCTGGAGGCGGAGGAGCTGCCCCGGTGGTACTCGGGGCTGGGGTTGAAGGAGCGGCTGGCGGTCAGCCGCAACCTGGTCGAGCGCGTGCGTGCGCCGCGAGCGTCGCGGGATCCGTCGACCCTCCCGGCCGTCGTCACGGGTCGGCTGATGTTCGAGCAGGACGGGCCGCAAGGCCCCATTCCCATGCATCACGTCAAGGTGGAGCTGTGGGACCGGGACTTCGGCACGCCAGACGACTTCCTGGGCGAGACCTTCACGGGCGCGGATGGGTCGTTCGTCATCCGCTACGACCCGACGGACGCGGGCGAAGGAGACCTGCCAGACCTGGAGCTGCGCTTCTTTGAACCGCAGCACACCTTCCGGCAGGACGGCCGTGTGGTGGAGACGTGGAAGCGCATCGGTTCCGAGCCTGGGCCGGATGACCACGCAGGCTTTGACCACGACTTCGGAACGTTGCGGCTGCCGTACTGGGAATACGATCCGTCGACGCCGCTGGCGCGGCTGCTCGTGGTGGAAGAGGGCACTCCCCCCACGGCGTATGCACCAGGGCGCGCATTGGCGATGCTCAAGGCCGTCGCGCCCATCGAGCTGGTGAAGCGGCAACACCAGCTGCAGATCCGGCTGGGACAGGCGCCGAGCCTGGGGAAGATCCAGGCGGAGTATCCGGAGACGACGACGGTCCGGATGGAGCGGGAGTCCCCGGGCTCCTCGCGGAGTGATGCGTGGTTCGGCGAGCGGCTGCTCAACGGGATGTTCTCCAGCATCCTGGACCGGGACCCCGAGGTGCCTGGGGATGCGCAGGCCTTCCGGCTGTATCTGCCGTGGAATGCCTATGAGCAGGACGGCGTGCATTGCCTGCCGGACGTGGACCTCCGGCTGCGGCTGGTGGACGGCAAGCTGATGCCCCAGCGGATCATCCTGGGGATGCGGGAACCCGGAGCAACGGCGCCCGGCTCACCGGTGACTCGCAGGACGTACACGCCCGCGGACGGCGCGGATTGGGAAGCGGCGAAGCGGATGGCTCGCGTGAGCGCGACGTTGGACGTGGAGCTGGGCAACCACCTGGGACAGTGCCACTTCAACGTGGAGCAGTACGCCATCGCCGCGCACCGGAACCTGCGGCACAACCCCTTGCGCTGGTTGCTCATGCCGCACCTGCGGGAGGTGGTGTTGATCAACCACGCCGCCACCGGATTCCTGGTGGGCCCCACGGGGTACATCACGCGGGCCAGTGCGTTGACGGAAGCAGGCATCCACCAGCGGTTGGAACACCTGATGGGCAGCTACGACTGGAAGGGCTTCGCGCCCGCGACGCCAGTCTGCGAGGGCCACCGCTACGCGCAGGCGGGGCAGTTGTTCTGGAAGCTGCTCGGGGAACACATCGACGCGTTCTTCGCGGAGCACGGCGCGGCGGTGGAGGCTCAGTGGCACGAGGTGCGCCGGTTCTCGGACGACCTGGTCGCGCATTCCGCACCGGCGTTCGTGTGCCGCTACCTGCGAGCGACGGTTCCAGGAAAAGAAGCGCCGTGGTTCGTGCGCTCGGAGCGCATGGACCTGGGGGCGAAGGTCGCGGAGCCCGCGACGAAAGCCGTGAGCGCCGTGACTCGGACGGATGCGCCCCTGCCGGGTGAGGTCGAGGCGCTGAAGCACCTCTGCCGCTACGTCATCTTCTTCGCGACGTTCCGCCACGCCTGGGCGAACAACCTCCAGTGGGAGGACGCGGGCGAGGTCCTGTACTCGTGTCTGGGATTGCGCTGGGGCAAGGGCGGCGCGCTGTCCACCGAGGAGGACCTGGACGTCGCGCCGACGCCTGACGAGGCGACGGAGATGCTGTGGATCTCCTGGATGCTGTCCAAGACGAACTACGGCTTCATCCTGTCCAACGAAGAAGAAGACATGCATCCCCGGCTGCTGGAGCTGCTCCGGGCCCGGGCCGCGGACTTCGCGGCCCTGGGCCTGGATGTCCGGACGGTCAGCTCCCGCATCAACATCTGAGCGGAATCAGTACGTCCAGGGGAACCGCTTGAAGTCGCGCTTGCGCTTCTGCACGAACGCGTCGCGGCCTTCCTGTGCCTCTTCCGTGCCGTAGCCCAGACGCGTGGCCTCGCCCGCGAAGAGCTGCTGGCCCACGAGCCCGTCGTCCGGGAGGTTGAAGGCATACTTCAGCATCTTGATGGCCGTGGGGCTCTTGGTGTTGATCTCCGCCGCCCACTCCAGCGCCACCTTCTCCAGGTCCTTGTGCGGCACGGACTTGTTGATGGCGTTCATCTGGAACGCCTCGTCCGCCGTGTAGGCCTGGCCCAGGAAGAAGATTTCGCGCGCCCGCTTCTGTCCCACCTGCCGCGCCAGCAGCGCGCTGCCGTAGCCCGCGTCGAAGCTGGCCACGTCCGCGTCCGTCTGCTTGAACATCCCGTGTTCCTTGCTCGCGATGGTCAGATCACAGACGACGTGCAGGCTGTGCCCGCCACCCGCCGTCCAGCCCGGCACCACCGCCATCACCACCTTCGGCAGGAAGCGGATCTGCCGCTGGACCTCCAGGATGTGCAGCCGCCCCAGCCGCGCCGGGTCCGCCGCGTCCTCGCCGGGCTCGTACTTGTAGCCGTCCTTGCCGCGGATGCGCTGGTCGCCTCCCGAGCAGAACGCCCACCCGCCGTCCTTCGGCGACGGCCCGTTGCCCGTGAGCAGCACCACGCCCACGTCCGTCATGAACCGCGTGGCCTCCAGCGCCCGGGCCAGCTCGTCCACCGTCTTCGGACGGAACGCGTTGCGCACCTCCGGCCGGTTGAACGCGATGCGCACCGTGCCCTGGTCCACCGCGCGGTGGAACGTGATGTCCTTGAACTTGTGGCCTTCCACCGGCTGCCAGCGGGACGCGTCAAAGAGGTCCGAGACCATGCGCAGTCTTGCTCCGAAAATGGGGGAGTGAACGGCCCGGAACCCTAGCGGTTTCCGCTCGGGGACGCCCGCGCTACCGTGCGCGCCATGTCCACGAGCCTGCTCGTCGTCCATGTCCATGTGCACGTGCTGCCCCAGCACGTCGACGCCTTCCTCCAGGCCACCCTCGCCAACGCCCGCGAGAGCGTGAAGGAGCCCGGCATCGCCCGCTTCGATGTCTGCCAGGACAACGACGACCCCACCCGCTTCGTCCTCGTGGAGGCCTACCGCACGCCGGACGCCCCCGCCGCGCACAAGGAGACCGCCCACTACCTCACGTGGCGTGACACCGTCGCCCCCATGCTGGCCGAGCCCCGCATCCCCCACCGCTAC
>NZ_RAWF01000091.1:0-33821 GCF_003612075.1 Corallococcus sp. CA041A | reverse complement strand
GGCTTGGAGGCGGTGGACGGGATGGAGGGGGTGGAGCGACCAGCGGAGCGGATGGCCATGACGTGTCTCTTTTCTGGAAGGGGAGTGCGTGTTGCTTTCAGCGACGAGGACACCCATAGCAGCGGGCATGCCAACGCCCCGGACCCCTCAGTGCACGCGCAAGTCGTTGATCTTGCTGGGAGCGCATGAGGCACGGCCCCGGTCCATGGGCTTGCGCCTGGTGACTGCCGTCAGGCGTTGATGTTTGCAGTCACCAGGGGCGGCCTTGCGTCGGGCGTCGCGTCGACCGACGCGTCGAAGGCGCGCGTGAACCCCCTCGCCGCGAGGGCCTCCAGGGGACGCCGCGTGCGGCATGGGCGCTGCAATCGGTGCCTGGCAACGGATGGCGACAGGCGTCGCCCCGTTCCACCCGCCACACCTTCCTGGAGCCGAACATGACGACCTCGACCGTTGCCGCCGTCCGTCCGCAGCCGAGCCCGCAGGCCACGCCGCCCGAGCCCGTGCTGGACGCGACCCAGGTGCTGGGCATGGGGCAGGGCGTGGTCGCGGCCTACGCCGCCTTCAATGGCAAGGATTACTCCGTGCCCTCGGGCTGGACGCAGGCGGACAGCCTCACGGCGTGGGTGCCTCAGAAGGGCGGCGTCGCGGAGGCGTTCGGCCTGTGGTTCAGCTCCGACGCGGATTCGACCACGGCGATGCTGGCGCTGCGCGGGACCGTGACGTCGGCGGACACGAGCGCGGACGAGCAGTACTCCACCACGTCCTTCGCGCCGTACTCCGGGACGTCCCTGTCTCCGGTGCCTCAGGTGCACGGCGGGTTCTGGGGCATCTACACCGGCACGAGCACCTCCGTGCCCCAGTCGATGCAGGCGCAGGTGTTCTCGTGGCTGAAGGCGAACAACATCCAGACGCTCTACGTGACGGGCCACAGCCTGGGCGGAGGCCTGGCGGAGTTGCTGGCGTTGGACCTGGCGGTGAGCCAGCCGTCGCTGAGCGTGACGACCGTCACGTTCGCGGCGCCGAAGGCCGGGCTCGCGGATTCATGGGGGACGGCCTACGCCCGATACGTCACGAGTCCGGCGACGGTGCGCGTGGTCAATCAGTACGACGTGGTGCCCACGCTGCCGCCGTCGTGGCTGGCGCCCAACTACACGCAGGTCGGTGTGGAGTTCGATGTGCTCTTCTACAACACGCTGGGAGACACCAGCACGCAGGAGGCGACCATCCGGCACGAGATGGACAACTACCTCACCGTGCTCACCCAGGCGCTGCCCGCCACGCCCCAGCTCTACGTGGGCCCCTTCGCGGATGGCGTCTACACGGACAGCCAGGGCAATCCGCTCCAGGACACCAGCGTGGCGCCCACCGCGGACGCCGTGGTCAACGCACAGGCGTCCGCGAAGGCCCTGCCTCAGCGCCCGGTGGCCCAGCCTCCGAGCCGTCAGGTTGCGGCGAAGTAGGGCCTTCGTCCGTTCCGGCCCCGCTCACTTCTTCCGGGTGGGGCTGGCCTTCCGCGTGGGCCCGGCCTTCCGGGCGGGGACCGGCTTGGGCTCGGTGGGGGCCACGGGCACCTGGGCGAGGATTTCGAACGGATAGGCGTATGTCTTGGGGGTGCCCCGGGATTGGATCATCCGCCAGCGGTGCGCGGGCTGACGGGTCTCGAAGTCGAGCATGAAGGTCGCGTCATCGAAGTCCGTCCGCTTCGTCAGGACCGAGTCAACCGGGCGGTTCTTGGCGTCGTCGAATACCGCGGAGAAACCCTCCTGGCCCGTGTCGTGACTCTGGATGCGGATGCGGCCCGGCTCGATGATCTCGACCTTGAAGCGGCCCCCTTCCAGCCGGGCCTCTGTATGCAGGCTCAGGGCCGTGGGGGATGACGCGACCCACTTCTCCGGCAGGGCGAAGGAGAGCTGCCCCTTGAGCCTCGTCAGGGGGACCCGCTCGAGCTGGTGGGGGATGTAGCCCCTGTGCGTGAAGCTCCAGCTCCGCCCGGGCGAGAACGTGGTGCTCCATTTGAGCTGCTGGCCATAGCCGTTGTGCCAGACGTACTGGTCCTCCTCATCCACCGCCTCGATGTCCGCCGCGCGCAGGCGCGTCCCGTCCGCGAAGTCCGCTTCGAGCAGCTCCAGCGTGACGGGGGGATCCGCCTGCGCGAAGGACTTCTGCACGTCGTCCGGCCAGGAGAACTCGACGTCTCCGCGGAAGACACCGTCGGTCACCAGCCAGGCGTGGAAGGGCGAGGCAGGGGCGTTCGGCGGGAGCGCCGCGGGGAGCGCGTCCTTCTTCACTGCGCCACTGAACGACGCGGTCCTCCTCGCGACCGACTCCGGGGACATGAGGTGCTGCTCGAACAGGGTTTGATCGATCATCGCGAGCGGAAGCGCCTCGGCGTCCCTGGCCGCGGCGTTCCCGGAGGGGAAGGGCGGCGTGAGCGTGAAGGGCCGGGTGTACGGCGTGGTCGCGTCCACCAGGACGAGCTCTATCTGCGCGGGCCTTCCTTCCACGGTGAACAGTGGCGCGTCGGGAGACAGCACGCCGAAGAGGGGGAGCGACAGGACCATGGTGAGGCCCGGGCGTGCCTCGGTCCTGAGGTACTTCCCCTCCGCGTTCAGGGCCCGCACCGCCAGCACCGTCGGCGGCGTGCCCTCGCTCCCCAGTTGGAAGGTCAGGGTGCCCAGGTGGATGCGCAGTCCCTCCACGAACAGCTTCCCGTCGGGGAAGGTCTGCTCCGCCCGGGCAAAGGGCGCGGCGAAGGGCAGGCGGATGCTCCGGATCCGCGCTGGCACATGAACGGTGACCGACCCTGTGATGGCCGGCAGCGTCTGGGCGTCCACGCCGGGCTTGAGCGCGAACTGGACGTGGTGGGACGCCACCTGCCCGCGAGAGGCGTTCTCACCCGAGAAGTCCTCCCCGACCTTCATCCCGTCCGGGCTCGCGGCCAGCGGGCCACACAGGGGGCGGTGGAGCTCCGGTTGCTGGACGCGCAGCTCCATCAGCTTGCGTCGCGCGAGGACCGGAACGTAGTCGCGGGGCTGGCAGACACGGGCGGTCAGTTGGAGGTGGTCGGCCTCGGGAGTGATGAACGAGGCGCGCAGGGACGTGAACGCGAGGCGCAGCTTCTTCGTCTCGTCCAAGGCATCACCCTTCCAGGGGCTGCAGTCGTCACCGGAGAGGGCGAGGAAGGACTCGGGCGTCAGCGTCTCCGGGTAGGACACCACGTTCTCGGGCGAAAGCACCGCGCCCTCGCGGAGGTCCTCCAGGTTCTCCGAGGGCAGAGGCTCGTCGCTGAAGGGAGAGAAGGCCCGCCGGAGCATGGCGGACTGCGCGCGCAGGGCGTTCACGTCGAAGGTGATGCGCAGGACGTCCTTGCCGGCCTGGAGCTTCGTGGAGGAGGCCACCACGGTCCGCAGCGCTGACTCGCTGGTGGTCACTCGCTCCCAGAGCGCCTGGATGCGTTCGGGGTGGGGCCCGGCGAACTCCACGTCCGCCCGGATGGCGCCGCTCGCGTCCGCTCGGGCGGCGAAGGAGATCCGCCGGGCGGCATCCGTCGCCTGGAACTGCTGGATGGCCAGCATCAGGAGCCCTGGGACGAACGGCTCCAGGACCGGGCCCACCTCGACGCCCGCCTGGGCGATGAACAGCGGCTCCATCTTCTGGCTGGGCTCCCGGGCGAGCCGTGCCGACACGTCCGCCGCGAGCGCCGGAGGCACGAACGCGAGGAGCTGCTTCGTCTTGAGCAGCCGAAGAGGGCCCTGGCGCTGACACGTCTCCGGGTCGATGAGGACGTAGTCGCCTTCCTTCGTGGCTTCAATGAGCCGCGCCGTCTGGAGGACCTCCAGCGCCGCGTCCTCCGGGCCATGGGAGGCGAACACGCGGAAGGGCACCGTTCCGCCAGGGGTCTCCATCAATCCCGCGGCGAACGACGAGAACGTGTCCAGGACGAGGGCCCGGTGCCGGGGCGGGATGTTCCCCAGCTTCAGCAGGTGCTGCTCCGCGGACTCGACCGCGTCCTTCCAGGTTGGATCCGCGTTCGCGGTCTTCAGCAGCCGCAGGTTGAGGGCCACCGTCGCGGTCGGCTCGCCGTCCGTCGCGAGCGTCAGCAGCCGGTGGTCCGCATTCGAAGGCGTGGTGTCGCGGCCGCTGGCACACCCCACGAGGAGGAGCACGCTCAGGCAAAGAATGACGTTCTTCAAGTCAGGCATCCGAGAGGTCCTGGGTGTGTGTGACTCGCAGTATGGGAGCGCTTGGGTTTCGAGACAAACAAAAGCCAGCAACCCTTTGACACCAGCATACGGGCCTCACAGTTTGTGAGGCCGTCTGTGGCGACGGCATCCTCACGGCCGGAGAGGCGTGCGACGACGGCAACCTGCGCGACTTCGACGGCTGCTCCTCGACCTGTCAAATCGAGGAGGGCTTCGTCTGCGTCCTTTCAGAGCCCTTGTCCACGTTGAGTCTCCCCATCGTCTACCGCGACTTCCGGGGGAATGACCTGCCCAATGGCCACGTCGACTTCCAGAACGCGAACGGGCAGGAGACGGGCATCGTCCAGGCCATCCTGGGCCCGGCCGGCAAGCCCGTCTATGCCAAGGCAGGTGTGTTCTCCGCCACGACGCATGGAGTGGTGTCCTTCGACCAATGGTTTCGCGACGTGAGCAACGTCAACCTGCCCGTCGTTTCCACGCTGCCCCTGTCGCGGACCTCTTCTCCCAACGCCCTCTCCTATCTGTTCGAGGACACGACCTTCTTCCCGCTCGACGGCAAGGGCTGGGTGGCCGAGGGGCAGGAGACGACGCGTCCGGACAGCACGGGAGCACCGCACAACTACAGCTTCACCAGCGAGACGCGTTTCTGGTTCGTGTACACGGGCCAGGGGCAACTCGTCTTCACGGGAGACGATGACGTCTGGGTCTTCATCAATGGGAAGCTCGCCATCGACCTGGGAGGGGTGCACAGCAGCATGACCTCGACCGTGGACCTCGCGGGCCGTGCGTCCGCGTTGGGCCTCCAGCCAGACGGTATCTATGAGGTCGCCGTGTTCCAGGCGGAACGCTTCACCACGGGCTCGAGCTACAAGCTGCAACTCTCCTCGTTCCTGCCGGCCAACCAGTCCAGGGTGTGCATCTCCGCCTGCGGCAATGGCAGGCTGGACGAGGGTGCGGAGTGCGACGACGGCTCGAACCCGGGGGGCTACGGGCAATGCGCCCCGGGCTGCCTGCTCGGCATCCGCTGTGGCGACGGGGTCGTGCAATTCAACCAGGGCGAGCAATGCGACGACGGAAACACCGTCAGCCGCGACGGCTGCAGCGCCACCTGCATGCTGGAGCTATAGCCGCCCCGGAAGTGCGTTCCGGGGCGGGCCAGTCGCGCCTGGACCGACGGCGGACGTCAGTCGTTGTTCGCGGCGGGCTTCACGCCGCCGTAGAACGCGCCGTAGGGCTGGAACGACCAGAGCGCCGCGCCCCACCGCTCGTAGAGCTTGAGGGTGCCGGGCTGGAACATGGTGTCGTAGTAGCAGCCCGCCACCCCGTTCCCCAGCTTCAGCTGGGGGCTGCCGGTGAGCAGGCGCGGGCCGGCGCCGGGCTGCTGGAGCGTGGCGACCTGGGGCGAATAGTCGGGATCGCTGCCGCCGTACGGGTACGGGTATTGGAAGACGTTGCAGGACACGCCACCGTTGGGCTCGCAGAGGTTCTTGTAGTCCGCGTAGGACACCTCCTGTCCCAGGAAGCCGGCGTTGAGCGCCTCCGTGCCGAAGTGGGCCAGCGTGGCGCCGTCCGGAATGCGCATGACATGCGCATAGGGCGTCAGGACCCAGTAGGCCTTCCGCACGAAGTTGGGCGTCACGAAGATGGGCGGGATGGAGCAGTCATCGCTGCGCTGGAAGTGGGTGAAGAAGCGCCACTCGCTGCCGGACACATAGAGCTCCGGCGTCCCCCACGGGTCGCTGCCCACCGCCACGCGGTAGCCGTTCGTGTAGTACTGATTGTCCCAGGGCTTGCGGGGCACCGGGGCCATGTAGCCATACACCTCTCCGCCCCAGCGGTTGAAGACACGCACGTGGGGACCGCCGCCCGGGCCCGGGATGGTGACAATCTCCGAGACGTTGTCACGCGTGACATCGCCCGCGCCCAGCCGCACGCCTCCGGTGAAGCCGGGGTCATAGGCCCAGAACTCGTTGATGAGCGTGGGCGTGCCCACCGCCTTCCACACGCGGACCAGCGGGCCCATGCCCCGTCCCGGCGCGGTGATGATTTCATCGAAGCCGTCGCCGTCCACGTCGCCGGTGGTGACGAAGACGCCGCCCCGGAAGTTCGAGTCGTAGGCGAAGAACTCCCGCAGCACGCTGCCCGTGTTGACGTCGAACACGCGGACCAGGGGCCCTCCGCCCTCGCTGGTGCCGGTGACGGCGTCCGGGCGCCAGTTCGTGGTCACCCGGCCCGTCGCCATCTCCACGCCCACGCTCATGGACGGTTCGTAGGCGTAGAAGGACACCCAGTTGGTGTTGGAGTTGGGGTCGAACGTCTTCACCGCCGGCCCACCGCCAGGACCGGCGCCGGTGGCGTACAGCGGGGTGTTGGGCTTCGCGCCCGCCGTCGTGGTGACGGTGAGCGCCGCGAACAGCAACCATCGATACATGTGCGCCTCCAGAAGGATTCAGCGGGTGTCGCCGGGAATCATTCTGGAAAGGGCTGACATGCAGGGTGGCCTGTCCCTCAGTCTTCGATGTCCGTCTTCTTCCACGTCTGGTGGTTGAGGCGGGGATCGCGGTTCGGGTCGTAGTTCGGGTCGTTTGAAGGCACGTACTGGCCGTGGCTGTTCATCCAGTACGGGTTCGCGCCCGTTTGCACCTGGTAGCGCTGACCGTCGCCCGGATTGCGCACCGTCTCCTCGTCCTTGAGGGAGTTCACGAAGCGGTGGTGCATGTGGTCCGACGCGGCGTTGGCCTGCGCGTAGGTCGCCGCGATGGCCTGGTTGATGGCGTCGTTCTTCTCGTGGAAGGTGCGCTGCTGGGCTTCGAAGGCAGCCTTGTTGGCCTGCACGTTGACGTTGCCCGGGCCGCTCATGGCTGCCTTGCCATTGTTCAGGACCCAGTTGTCCGGCAGCTTGTGCAGGACGAGCCTCCCATTGGGCTCCGCCCGCGCCTGGGCCGACGATGGGTCCTCCTTGCCTCCGCTCGTCCCGCTCGCATCTGCTCAAGCGGGCCCCATGTATGTCGAAGCGCCGGGCCGGGGCTTCCGGGGCCTCGCGCGTGCGCGGGGCCCCGGCTCCCATGGACCGCTCAGCGTGCGTCGAGCCGCGCGGTCTGCGGAACGAAGGCGCTGCCAGAGCTGGGGGCGACGTACCATGCGCCCGGGGAGGTGCGCTCCCGGGCCACCAGGTCCGCCTTTCCGTCCCCATCCATGTCCGCGACGAAGAGGCGGTACGCGCTGCTGCTCGTCGCCCAGCTCGTCAGCCACGCGGACGTCTGGGGCACGAAACCCGTGCCCGTGCCGAGCGCCACCTTCCAGGCCTGGGTGCCGGTGTGCTCCTTGGCCACGAGGTCCGCCTTGCCGTCGCCGTTCACGTCCGCCACGAACAGGTCATGGTCCGCGCTGGGGACCCCGAAGCCCGCGAGCGAGCCGGGCTGCGCCGTGAACCCGCTGCCGGTGTTGAGCGCGACATACCAGAGGCCGGAGCCGGTGCGCTCCTTGGCCACGAGGTCCGCCTTGTTGTCGCCGTTCACGTCCGCCACGAACAGGTCGTACGCGCTGCTGGACACGGCCCAGCCCGTCAGCCAGCTGCTCGACGCGGGGACGAACTGCGTCCCGGTGTTGAGGGCCACGTACCAGGTCCCCGGCGCGGTGCGCTCCTTGGCCACGAGGTCCGCCTTGCCGTCCGCGTCGAGGTCCGCGGCGAAGACGTCATACGCGCTGCCCACCGCCCAGCCCGTGAGCCAGGAGGTGCTGCCGGGGACGAAGCGGTCGCCGTTGCTCAGGGCCACGTCGAACGTCCCGTTGACGCGGCTCTGCGCGATGAGGTCCTTCTTGCCGTCGCCGTTCACGTCCGCCAGGAATAGGTTGTAGGCGTTGCTGGCCACCGCCCAGTCCGTCAGCCGCGCCACCTCCTTGAAGGTGGGCACCAGCTTCAGGGAGCCCGCCTGCTTCTCCAGGGCCACGCTCCCCCAGCGGCCCGGGTAGTCGCGCTCCTTGACGATCATCTCCACCGGGCTGCCGTCGCCACCGGACGGGGCCGTGTTGCCATCCGCCTTCGTGTCCGTGAAGGCATCTCCGAACCAGACGTCGAAGTCGACGCCACGGTCACAGTCGGTCCCGAAGCCGGCGCCGTCGCTGGAGACGAGCAGGTTGCGGGTGAACTGCTGCAGCCGCGGGTCCACCCGGGAGACGATGGGGCCGCCCAGGGGGTGCAGCGTCGCCCAGTCATCCAGGCCCCAGCTCCAGAGCATGCTCATGCCAGCGACGACGTGGCCGCTGGTCGCCTTGGGGCGGTACAGGACCAGGTGGGTGAACTCGTTGCCAAAGGGCGTCGGGTTGTCCAGGGCCCACTTCGGATCATCGGAGAACTTCCCCTGTCCCAGCGGTAGCACGCACGCCGTGGGGTCGATCCGGAACAGCTGGTTGGGGTGGATGGAGTCCGCCTCCCACCCCAGGTTGCCCACGTAGACGTTCTGCGAGGAGACGTACGAGCCGATGAGCGTGTTGCCCGTCGCGGTGATGCCGGTGCCCAGGCTGGGGCGGGCCGCCACGGTGTCCGTGAAGAAGGTGAGCGGCAGCTCGAAGGTGTTGCCGGCCGGGTCGATGGGGTACTGCACGCCCAGCAGCTCCTGCTCCGGCTTGTGCACCGGCGGCGCCCGGAACCAGGTGGTCGTCAGGCTGGGGGTGACGGACAGCATCGGATCCGAGCAGTCCGGCCTCGATGCGGGGACGGTGACGCCAGGACGGCACGTGGACGACGGGGTCGTCGTGTCGGTGGCGTTGTCCTTGTAGCCCACGATGATGGGGCCCGGGTTGCCCGTGGTGGAGGCCTCGTAGCGGATCTGCCAGTAGCCGGTGTTGCCCGCCATGGCGACGAGGTTGCCGCCTCCCGCGACGAAGGACTCCAGCCGGTTGCGCGTGGTCATGTCCCAGTACTCGCCGTGACCGGAGATGATGGCCGAGCGCCGGGAGGTCAGCAGGCTGGAGAAGCGCGAGACGTCGTAGTCCGTGGCCACCGTGTACGGCAGGTCGTTCTTCTCCAGGTAGCGCAGCAGCGGGACGTCCGTCTTGAAGTGGGTGGGGACGTTCCACGACGGCCGCGCCATGGAGACCTTGGTGGCCCGCTCGTAGGCGTACATGCCGCGCCAGGGGCACGAAGGCCAGCCCTCACAGGGCTGAGCCACGGTGCTCGCGTGCAGCGTCTCCCCCCAGGGGTTGTAGACCTCCGTCGTCGTCGGGTTGACGATGATCAGCCGGTCCGTGGACGCGTCGTCGCGCACCACGAACGTCGCCAGCGTCTCCTTGGGCGAGGTCACCTTCGGGGTGATCCGCACGAAGTACACCCCCGAGCTGAGCGTGCCCACGGAGGGCTGCACGGGGTTGCTCCACGCGCATTCCACCAGGCCGTAGTCCACCTCTTGCTGCCGGATCGCCAGGTAGTTGGGGACGGTGGTGGGCGTCTCCGTGCCGCAACGGGGCTGCGAGATGGGCCCGTAGGTCGTCGCGGGGGCGGTGTCCGAGTCGTGGACCACCTGCGCGCCCGCGCCGCCGTACCAGCCCAGCCGGTAGATGCGCAGTCGGAAGGACTCCGGGCTCTGGATGTAGAAGGTGGGGGTCTCCCCCGTGTTGATGGAATACGGCGCGACGTACACGCCCCGGGGGGCGACCGTTGGATTCGCGGGGTCGTAGTGCCCCTGGCGGAACGTCTCCGGGACGATGAGGTCTTCCCAGTCCGCCGCGTGGGCCTGACGGGTCCAGGGGAGCAGGGCAATCACTCCCAACATGAGTTGCAGGGTATGGCGTTTCAAGCGGTGGTGCTCCAGACGTGAGATGGCACACCCCGGGCGTATGGCGCGGGGAGGCCGGTGGCAGGCATTGCCTTGTGATGGGGAGCTGGAATCCCTTGCGGTCAATGGATGACCGCAAGGGACACCTGCCGGCAGTTTAACAGCTCTTTCCTGAGGCTGTCTGCCTTTATTCTCATGAGAGGTTTCTCAGGAGGATGCACGGCGATGAATGAGCACGACCTCCATGGGGTAGGACCCGCGCTGCGCGCGAAGTGGGAGCGACTCGGAGCGAAGACATTGCGCGGGCTCACGTTGGAGCAGCCGGGGCCGGAGATGATCCGCGGTGGCGTCGAGGTCATCGACGACGTGTGGTTCGAGATCGCCGCGAGACTGGAGTGAAGCCCCACCCAGAGTCATCAGGCGCCAGGCATCCCGAGCCCACGGCCCCCGGTAGTCGTCCGCCACGGGAAGGGGCATGTCTCCTTGGAGCGGCATGAAGGGCCCCAGTGAGGCGTCCACCACCCTCAGTGTCTCGCCGGTCCTCGACCTCGCCCCATGAGTCGGTTGGCTCATGGGGCGCAGGAGGGCCCTCGGGGTTGCCGTCCCGGCATGCCCCCCAAGGCCCGGTGCCCCATGCGTTCCACTTGACAGGACCTTCCTGGTGGTTATTTTGAAGTTATTCAAAATGTCAAAAGGTCGTGATGCGAACGCAGGAGGTCTTCAAGGCAATTTCAGATCCGACCCGGCGCAAGGTGCTCAAGCTCCTGCAGGGCGGCTCGAAGTCAGCGGGAGAGCTCGCTGAGGCGTTCGACATCACGAAGGGGTCGCTATCGCATCACTTCAACGTGCTCAAAGCCGCGGACCTGGTGCGCTGCGAGCGTCGTGGGCAGCAAATCGTCTACTCCCTCAATACGACCGTGTTCGAGGACGTAGCGGCGGTCCTTCTTGACCTTTTCAAGGTCGACAAGGGGAACGGAGGGCGGTCATGAGAATCAGCCGAGCCCATGTGCTGAGTCTGGGATTCGTCGTCGCGGCGTTCGCGATGGCCGTCATTCTCTACGGCCAGTTGCCGGAGTGGATGCCCACGCATTGGAATGCCCAGGGGGTGGTGGATGGGTATACGCGCAAGCCCTGGGGACCCTTCGTCCTGCCGCTGCTGATGGCTGCCCTGTACCTGGTCCTGGTGGCCGTGCCGCTGATTTCGCCCAGGGGATACCGCGTGGAGCGATTCCAGGGCGTCTTCGAGGGCATCCAGGTGGTGTTGGTCGCGTTCCTGTTCCTGCTCAACGCCCTGGTCCTGCTCGGGGGCATCGGCGTGGCCGTGCCGATGGCGCGCGTGGTTCCCGCGGCCGCGGGCCTGGTCCTCGTGGTCCTGGGCAACTACATGGGGAAGTTCACGAAGAACTTCTTCTGTGGAATCCGGACGCCCTGGACGCTCGCGAGCGACGAGGTCTGGCTGCGCACGCATCGCCTGGGAGGAAGGCTCTTCGTCCTCGCGGGAGCCATCGTCCTCGTCTCGGGGCTTCTCGGCGGTGGTCCGGTCCCCGTGATTGCGGCGGTCACCGTCGCGGTGGTGATTCCCGTGCTCTACTCGTACTTCCTCTATCGCCGCATCGAGCAGGACAGGCACGGACCGCCGGACGATGCGGGCTCGCATCGCTCTGCGTGAAGGAGGGGCCATGTGTGGAGGCCCATGCTCCTTGGGTGATGATGTGCCGAATGCGGGATTCGAACCCGCGCCGGGCGGTGCGAAACTCCCAGCAGGATCGCGCCCTTACCTCGCTACCGCTCGGAGCGACCCGGATTCGATATCCCGCCTCGTGCCCTGTCGTCCCGCCCCATCCCAAGCAATTCCGCAGGGGCATGCGACATACGTGCAACATGGCGCCAGCCCTCCGGGCTGTGAGGGCTGGCACCTGAGTACCTTCTAGTTCGTGCTGATCTGCTCCTGGGGAGTCGTGGAGCCGCGCGGGGCGCGAATTCCCAGCTCGACCAGCGCTTCGCCCGTCTGCTGCATCAGTCCCTTCAGCTCGGCTTCAGCTTCCTTGGGGCCAAAGAGCTTCTCTTCTCCCTGCCAGAAATACAGGTCCGGCAAGAACTCGCGCGCAGACTGGTAGCGGTTGGCGGGCGCCCGTTGAAGGAGGCGGGTCAGCATGACGCGCATCGCCTGCGGCAGTGGGGCAACCAGCGCGTCCAGGTCCGCCTGCGTGTAGGTCGCCGCGCGCCAGATTGCGTCCTCGACAGCAGGAGGGCTTCCTGCCGACCGGGCTCGCTTGATGGCGCGACGGCAGACCGCGAGCTGCCTGTCCGACAGTGCGTCTTTCACCTCCTGGGTCAAGCTGTCCGGAGCGTCGAGGAGGTTCTTTCCTGTCGCCAGCTCCAGCATGACGTTGCCGAGCGCGAAGAGGTCCGAGCGCGCATCAGCGAGCCCCATCAAGAGTGTCTCCGGGGAGGAGTAGAACGCATCCCCCTGCGGGCGGTGCACGGTGGACGCCACGCGGCTTGGCAGGTCCGAAAGGGCGAGCCCGAAGTCGGAGACCTCCACGCTGCCCCGCCAATCCACGAAGATGTGACCGCAATCACATCGTTCAGGCTGTTCCCCGACGGATGGTCGGTGATGACGTACCAACCGCCTTCGCCTTTGTGCGGCCCGTGGACGCGAAGGATCTTCGGGTGATCAAGGTAGGCCGCGAGCCGTACTTGCTCTTCGAGCTTCGCCCGTGCGCGCTTGACACGAGAGCCCTCCTCAACAGTGGGGCGCCCCACTGCCTGGAGCAGCACCTTAGCAAGCCGGTGGCGGCCCTCGCGGCGCTGCACTTCGTCGAAGCGGGCAACGGGTCGCTCGATGAGAACATCAACGACAGGCTGCGCTCATGGAAGCTGCCTGAGAACGACTTCACGAAGGAGCAGAAGGTCACTGTTGGAGGGCGAGGCGCCCGCGAACACCGCCCCGGTGCGTGTCGACCTCGTCCCCGGGACGAAGACACGCTACAGCGGTGGCGGCACGTCCATCGTCCAGTTGATGATGGTGGACCAGCTCCAGAAGCCGTTCCCCCAAATCATGCGCGAGACGGTGCTGACGCCGCTCGGCATGACCCGCAGCTCCTACGAGCAGCCGCTGCCTCCGGACCTGGCCGCCAGGACGGCCACGGGGACGTACGCCAGCGGGAAGAGCGTGGCGGGGCGCTGGCACGTGTACCCGGAGATGGCCGCGGCCGGACTGTGGACGACGCCGTCCGACCTCGCGCGGGTCGCCCTCGAGGTGTCCAGCGCGAAGGCAGGGAGGTCCCGGCGCGTGCTGTCACAGGCGATGACGAAGCAGGTGCTGACGCAGCAGTCGGAGCGGTTCGGGCTGGGCTTCCAGGTGGAGCCCGGCACCGGACGCTTCAGGCACGGCGGCGCGGACGAGGGCTTCCAGGCCGCGTTCATGGCCTTCAGTGACACGGGGAGCGGAGTGGTCGTCATGGCCAACTCCGATAACGGTTTCCTGCTCTTCGACCGCCTCATCGCCAGCGTGGCGGCGGAGTATGCCTGGAGCGCGTTCAAGCCCGAGCCCGAGATGCCGTCCGCGCAGGTGGATGTGCTCATGCGGCTCAAGGGCGTCGACACCGCGGCCTGGGCGAGGCCCAACTCCAACTGGGCCTGAAGAAAGCGGCCATCAAGAGCTACAGGAAGTCGCTCGCGCTGGACGCCGGGAACGCCAATGCCGTGAAGGTCCTTGGGAAGCTCGGAGTCACACCTGCTGCCGTTCCCTGACGCGGCCCCTACTTCAGGAACTTGGACACCACCCCGAATCCGGCGTGCGGGTACAACTGGCGATCCAGCGCCACGACTTCGCGATCAATCAGTCCCAGCAGGTGATACATCGAGCGCAGGCGACCAATCTTCGTCATGACCACGCTGCTGTACGCGGGAGACTCGAGGTCGCTGTTCTTCACCAGCCCCTTGTCGTCTCCCGCGAGCGTCATCCGCGTCGCCGTCATGATGGAGTTGTCGTCCTGGAAGGCATCGAAGCCCCGGTTTACGGGCAGGACCTCGTCGGGTTCATCCTGGAGCGTCAGCGTGAGCTGCGTCAGCCACGCTCCCGTGCTGAGGCCCGTGGGGACCTTCCCCTTGTTCTCGCTGAGGCTTCGGAAGCCAAGCTCCACGGCGGCACACCAGGGGCAGGTCTCCTTCGGGCGGTTGCGCCCGGTGCCCGCGTCATTCAATCCCTCATAGGGGAAACAGACGAGCACATCGCAGCCCTCCGCGAAGTACGACGAGGCGGTCATGAGCGCCGCCGGTTCAGCGCAGTTCAGTGAGTGCCAACCGCAGACCCACAGGTCCACGCCCAGCTTGACGTCCTGGAGCGTCTTGACCGACAGGTCGTCATGGGACTTGTCCTGGCGGAACGAGACGTAGCTGAACAGGGCCTGCCGCGCGGGCGTTCGGAGCCGCAGCAGGGTTCGCGCGCGATAACCCAACGCCACGAGATTCGTCCGTTCGATCATCGTCTCGTAATTGACGTTCAGCTCGTTCGCGAGCTCGCTTGTGCTCTTGCGCTGCTGGAACTCCGCCTTCTCCTGCTCGAGCTTCTCCGAAGTGACCTTCCAGCTTGCCCGGTGCCTCTGCAGCGCCTGGACCTCCGGGGCTTCCTTCGGGGCTTTTTGGGGCACGAGCTTCTTGAGTCTTTCCTCCTCTCGCTTCATGAGCGCTTGCGCGGTCTTGAACTTCTCCGCCACCAGAGAGGTCTCCCCGTACGCGGGGATGCTGGGGTCGGGCTGCCAGTTGGGAAGACCCAGGTGTCGGCAATACTTCTGGAAGTAGGAAGGGCCAGGCTCCTCCTGGACGACACCGGAGAGTCCCAGGATGGGAACATGCACGGTCCTGCCCGCAACCGTGTGCCGGGTCCAGGACACGCAAAGGCAGCCCACCGCGGACACGAAGGCGGACTTCATCTCCTTCATGGCCGCCCATTGCGGATGCCGGGCCATCAGCAGACGTGTCAGTGACGTCTCGTCGTCGCCAATCAGGTGGTAGCGCGCGGCGAGCGCATCCGTGTAGGCCTTCACCTCCTGATTGAAGCGAACCCCCGCGACGCCCTTGATCCAGTCCTTCTCTGGGAACACCGCGCCGAGCGCGGTGCCTGGCGGCGAAACGACGAACCCCAGGCTCATGAGCCTGTTGCGAATGGGATCGTAGTAGGCGTACTTGGCGCGGTCCTTCTCCGTCGGGGGCTTCGGCATCACGGGCGGCGGCTCGGCTTGTCCCCCACCGGAGGCGCCCTTGCCCTTCGGCTTCTTGGCCTGCTCCTGGGCCTTCTGGACCTGTTCCTTGTAGGCGGTGGTCTGGTCGGAGAACTGTTTGAGGATCCTGTTCACTGCCACGGGGGAGAGCGCGCCCTTGTCCACGGAGCCCGTGTGGTGCCATCGCCACTGCTCCTCCAGGGACTCGCGGCACTCCCTGACGTATGTCCATTCCTCCCGCAAGACCTCAGAAATCTGCTGTCGTACGAAGTCCATCACTTCATCCGACGGCTTCTTGCCGGACTTGTAGTCGAGCACCTGGAGCACCAGCGTGTCCGTCACGCGGTGATTCGCGAGGCTGGCCTCATAGCCATCCAGGTTCTTCAGGGCGATCTTGATGCCCCGGCGGGCTTGATAGAAGCCTTCGATGTCCGACAAGAACGTCTGCTGCTGGAGGAAGCCGTAGGTCTTGTTCCGCGAACTCAAGAACTGTTCGATGCACTTCGCGTCGAGATGCTCCGGAACCGGGTAGCCAGCGTTGCCGAGCCACTTGTCCACCGAGTCGTTGGTGAGCGTGGTCGTGCCTGCGAGGTTCTTGAGCGTGACGGGCATGGGACGAAGAAACCCGGTGCGCTCCCGAGGTGTCAAGACACCGGGAGGCTCCACACGGTGCCCTTCGTGCCTCCCCGCTCCGTCAGCGCGCGAGGAGCTTTTTTACGTTTCGTGAGGCGCTCCCGACGTCGGGCGTCATTGACAACAGGGGCACCACGCGCATCCCCGGACTCCGGGGATGGGGGACGATACGGACGACGACAATCCCCGGTGGTGAATGTTTGCCCGTTCGTCTCCCGGAGGACCTGAAGCGCTGTCAGATTGAATAAGCAATCTTCCCAATCATGCTGGTTGAAACCTGATTTCCTGGCTGGTTCGATGGGCCTGCGGGGGGGAGCCCATGCCTGAGCATCCTGTTTTCAAGCGCTCGCTGTTGTTTGTTTCGCTGGTCGCCGTGGCCGTGGGGGGATGCGGCCCGGAGGACACCGCTGGCTCCAAGGACAAGGCGGCCATCGAGGCGCTGGGTGTGGTGCCCCAGGGAATCACCTGCGGAGGACATGACTGCTTGTTCGTCAGGACGCCCAAGACCTGGGAACAGGCGGCACACTCAACCGGTGAATGCAACCCCCTGGGTTCCCCCGGTTGAGAGGTTGTCGGTATGCAAGTAGCGAAGAGGAGGGGGCTCAGGCCGAGTGCGCGTGCGGAGCTGTGGAGACAAGTGAAGACCAAGCGCGGGGCGGCTCCTTGGGGGCTGATGGCTCGGAGTGGGGCGAAGCCGTGGCGGCTCCTCGCATGGAAATGACTCCCAGCCACAGCACCACCCACCAGCGGTTGCCCATTGCTCGCCTCCTGACTGCACTTCGGTGTGGTGTGCAGAGCCCGGTCGTACCCACCGAAGAGAGCATGGAGGACTGTCATCCCCTGTCGGAAACCTTCACTCGTTGACGGAATGAGAAAAGGCCTGGCAACCCGTTGGGATTGCCAAGCCTGACGATGTGCCGAAGGCGGGATTCGAACCCGCAACCTCCGCGTTCTGAGCGCGGCGCCTCTACCAAGTTGGGCTACCCCGGCGGGGTGTGTCTTTGATTGTGTTTGAAGTCGGGATGACTGGATTCGAACCAGCGACCTTACGCGCCCGAGGCGCACGCTCTCAACCAGGCTGAGCTACATCCCGATGTCTGGGGAAACCTTCGAGGGCGGAACCCGGACACGACAAGGGCCGGGTCCCCCTTCGGGAACCCGGCCCTCGTCACGCCTCCCGGGTCACCGGGTGGCGGGTGCGAGCGTCAGGTCCCGGGCGCACTGCCACGGAAGGATGCGGTGGCCAGCTCCAGGTTCTCCAGAGAGGTCACCTTCGTGGCGGGGCGCTTCGGGTCCAGCGTGTTTCGGATCTGCAATGGGCATCCCTCCTTTCTGGGGAGGAATGACGGGGCGATAATGCCGTCCCTGACACGCACCTCGCGGAGACACCCATGACGGAACTCGAGACCCTGGCTGCCTTCGAGCAGCACCTTCGCGAAGGCCGCAGTCTCGCCAACGTCATCCTCCAGGGGCTGGACCTGCGCGCGTGGAGCGACGCGCTGCTGAAGGCGGACCTCACCGGCACCGTCTTCCTGGGCTGTCTCCTGGAGCCCGCGACCCTGCAACAGGTCCTCGCGCGGGGCGCCATGGTCTTCCCGCCGTTCACCGGGCTGCCCTATTGCCCGTACCGGGGCAGCCTCTACACGCCGGAGGAGCTGTACGCGGGCTTCGACCCGACCCGACCGGACACCTACGCGGACACGCTGGATGCGCGCATCTACGCGCACTGGAACTCGCGCGGTGGGGCGCACCCTCCCTCCATCCTGGAGACCCTGGCGCAGCGGCTACACGACCACGCCATCAGCGACGCGCTGGAGGATGCGCTGATGGATCAGGGCAAGCCCCGCCGGGTGGTGGCCATCATGGGGGGCCACTCCATGCTGCGCGGCCAGGAGGCCTACCGCTCCGTGGCGGAGTTGGCCCGTTCGCTGGCGCGCCTGGGCTTCTTCCTGGTGAGCGGCGGCGGCCCGGGCGCCATGGAGGCCACGCACCTGGGCGCGTGGTTCGCCGCGCGGCCAGATGAAGACCTGGACGCGGCGCTCGCGGTGCTGGCGCGGGCCCCGTCCTACAAGGACCGGGACTGGCTCGCGCGCGCCTTCGAGGTGCGCGCCATGTGGCCCATGCTCGACGCGGCCGCGATGGGCGACAGCCTGGGCATCCCCACCTGGCTCTACGGCCACGAGCCGCCCAATCCCTTCGCCACGCGCATCGCGAAGTACTTCGCCAACAGCGTGCGCGAGGAGGGCCTGCTCACCATCGCCCGGGGTGGCGTCGTCTACTCACCCGGCAGCGCGGGCACCGTGCAGGAGATCTTCCAGGACGCCTGCCAGAACCACTACAACACCGTGGGCGTCATCAGCCCCATGCTGTTCCTGGGCCGCGAGTTCTGGACCCAGACGCGGCCCGTGTACCCGCTGTTGGAGCACCTGGCCCAGGGGCACGAGTACGCGCGCCACCTGCTCCTCACGGACTCGAAGGAGGACATCGTCCAGGCGCTCGTGCGCTTCGACGAGGAGCGGGAGGCCCTGGCGCGGGCGGGCTGACCGCGGCGGCTCAGCCCTGACCCGCGACCGGGGTGACGGCGTTCAGGTTCACGAACGCGTCCCGCTTCACGCCGTGCTTGAGGAAGTCCTGCACCGCCCGCGCGAGCGTCGCGGCCAGCAGGCCCAGCAGGGGCAGGTGCTCGCCGCCCTCGCAGGTGGCCTGGCCTTGCGTGTCCTCGGCGTCGGGCGTGAAGCGTTCATCCCAGCGCACCAGTCCGAACGTGCCGTCCGCGGACACCGCGCCGTGCACCAACGGCGTGCCTGTCTTCCGGGCGTGGTCGCTGAGCAACTGGCGGCTGTCCTGGTTGTCGAAGGCGTCCACCAGCAGGTCCGCGCCCTTGCACAGCGCCTCCACGTTGTCGCGCGTGAGGCGCACGCCGAAGGACTCCGCCTTCACGCCGTGCAGGTTGTGCAGCTGGAGCTTCAGCGCCTCCGCCTTGTTCTTTCCGACGGACGGCTTCACATAGGCCTGCGACAGCAGGTTCTTCGACTCCACGCGGTCGAAGTCGATGAACACCAGCGTCGCGTCCAGGTTGCGGCACAGCAGCGCCGCAGCGGACCCGATGGCCCCCACGCCACAGAAGACGATGCGCATGGTGGCCGTCCTCAGCACGCCCCGAAGGGCACCTTCGGACGCAGGTAGATGCGCTCCTCGCCGTGCGCGCCCCGGAAGCGGTCCACGACGTAGTGCTGGAAGGCTTCGGCCCCCAGCTGGAAGCGGTGCAGGCCCGGCACTCCGCCCGAGCGCACCAGCTCCACCGCGATGCGGCGCACGTCCGCGTCGCTGATGTGCCGCTCCAGCTCCACCGGCACGTCCGCCGAATGTCCGTCATAGGTGATGTTGAGCGTCGCCATGGTCGCGTGCCTCCAGGGAAGGGAACCCTGGCCCGGGACGGCGCCCCCAGATGCATCCTGACAACCCGGCCGCGCGAGCAGCCATGCTCCGGCCTCCGTCGCCTCCTGGACGTGGGGGAGGGGAGCGGCCGTCACCTTCCGGCCGGGGGATGCACAGTGTTGGGCTCACGGGAGGAGACGCATGGAGTCACCGCGAGCACCGCACCCCTGGAACGTCACGCCCACGGAGGCCGTGGCGCTGCAGAAGCGCCTACGTGAGCAGCTCATCCTCGAACCGCCTCCGGGCCTGCGCATCACCCGCCTGGCCGGCGCGGACATCTCCACGGAGAAGGGCAACGACACGGGCTATGGCGGCATGGTGGTGCTCGACGCGGAGACGCTTCAGCCGGTGGCCCGTACCGTGGCCACGGCGCCGCTGACGTTCCCCTACGTCCCCGGCCTGCTGTCCTTCCGCGAGCTGCCGGTGCTGGCCGCCGTCTGGGAACGGCTCACCGTCCGCCCGGACGTGCTCGTCTTCGACGGCCAGGGCACCGCGCACCCGCGACGGCTGGGCATTGCCTGTCACGGAGGACTGCTGTTCGACATCCCCTCCATCGGCTGCGCCAAGTCGCTGCTGGTAGGCACGCCCGGGAAGCTCGCGGAGCAACGGGGCGCCACGTCCCCCATCACCCACAAGGGAGAGGTGGTGGGCATGGCGGTCCGCACCCGCACGGGTGTCAGCCCCGTGTTCGTCTCTCCCGGCCACCGCATGGACCTGGACACCGCCGTGGAGTGGGTGTTGAAGGCAAGCCCCCGCTACCGCGAGCCGGAGACGACGCGCCACGCGCACCGGCTGGTGAACGCCTTCCGCCGCGCGGGTGGCGAGGCCGCGGAGCTGGAGGAGGGGAGTCCCGGATGAAATCCGAGGGGTTGATGCTGGTGGTGGCGGGCCTGGGGCTCGCCGTCGTGGGCCTGCTGGTGTGGGCCGGCGCCTTCTCCTGGTTCGGCCGGCTGCCCGGGGACATCCGCGTGGAGAGCGGCAACACACGCGTCTACGCGCCGCTGGCCTCCATGTTCCTCATCTCCGTGCTGCTCAGCCTGGGCGCCTGGGTGGTGCGCCGCTTCTTCTAGGCCTTCGGACCGGACGTCTGTCCACCGGTTGAGAAGGCGAGAACCCTTTCGAGCCTCCCTGTCGGCGGCGTGCCGGACGAACTGGTCCGACAGTCGGACAGGTTTTGAGTCTGTCGGGCGGGCGGGGGCTCCGGCGGATTTCCTCTCAAGGATGCGCGCCCTTGGCGTCTGACCGGCAGAAGCGACCTGCCCGGTTGTCCGCCCGCTGTCCGGGCGAGAGGTCAGGGGCCCGGGACGGACGCGGAGTGGATCCGCGCCGTTGAACCGCGCAGCATGCGGCCCGCCGTCCCTGACGTCAGCGGTGGGGAATAAAAGGCGGCATCTGGAAAAGGCGGCCCGTCAGGCCGCCAGAGGTGAGCATGCGCAGGCTGTCATCCCCGTGGAGTGAGCTGGCATCCCACTACCCCGTGGTCGTCGTGGGGTCGGGCTACGGCGGAGGCATCACCGCCAGCCGGCTGTCGCGCGCGGGGCAACAGGTGTGCGTGCTGGAGCGCGGCCGGGAGATGCACCCGGGGGAGATGCCTCGCACGCCCGCGCAGGCGGTGGCCGAGTTCCAGCTCCACTGCGCCCCGGGCCAGGGCGACCTGGACGTGGGCAGCCCCACCGGCCTCATCGAGGTCCACCGCAACGGTGACGTGTCCGTCATCGACGGCTGCGGCCTGGGCGGCACGTCGCTCATCAACGCGGGCGTGACGATGCGGCCCGACCCCCGCGTGTTCGAGGACCCTCGCTGGCCCCAGGCCCTGCGCGCCGACGTGCACGGCCTGCTGGAGGACGGCTTCGCGCACGCGGAGTTGATGCTGCGGCCCCTGCCGTACCCGGAGGACCACCCGCCGCTGCAGAAGCTCAAGACGTTCGGCATCTCCGCGGAGAAGCTGGGCGGACGGCTGACGCGGCCTCCGGTGGCGGTGACGTTCGAGGCGGGCGTCAACGCCGCGGGCGTGCGGCAGCCGGGGTGCTCGCTGTGCGGTGACTGCGCCACGGGCTGCAACACCGGCGCGAAGAACACCGTGCTGATGAACTATCTGCCGGACGCGCACGCGCACGGGGCCCGCATCTTCACCGAGGTGTCGGTGCGCGCGGTGGTGCCGGACGGTGGGAAGTGGCGCGTCTACTACCGCCCCCTCAACACGGGCCGCGAGCGCTTCGACGCGCCCGACGCCTGGCTCACCGCGGACCACGTCGTCCTGGCGGCCGGCACCATGGGTACGGCGGAAATCCTGCTGCGCTCGCGCGAGCTCGGCCTTCCTGTGTCCTCGAAGCTGGGCCACCGCTTCAGCAGCAACGGCGACGTGCTGGCCTTCGGCTACAACCTGGACATGCGCGTCCACGGCGTGGGCCACGGCGAGCAGAACCATGAGACGCGCGACCCGGTGGGGCCCTGCATCGCGGGCGTCATCGACCAGCGCGACACCGCGCGGCTGGACGAGGGGATGATCATCGAGGAGGGCGTCATCCCCGGCGCGCTCGCGTCGCTGATGCCCGCGGCGCTCGCGGGGGCCGCGGCGCTGGTGGGCGAGGACACCGACGAAGGCATCCTGGACTGGGTCCAGGAGCGGCTGCGCCAGGCGGACAGCTTCGTGCGCGGGCCGGACCACGGCGCGGTGGAGCACACGCAGACGCTGATGGTGATGTCGCACGACGAGGGCAAGGGCGAGCTGCGGCTGGAGCACGACCGCGTGCGCCTGCACTGGCCGGACGCCGGCCGCGACCCGCAGCTCACCCGCATCGAGGAGCGCCTACGCCGGGCCACCGCCGCGCTGGGCGGCACCTTCGTGCGCTACCCGCTCTGGTCCGAGGCCTTCGGCAAGGAACTCCTGTGCACGCACCCGCTGGGCGGCTGTGTCATGGCCGAACGGGCGGAGGACGGGGTGGTGGACCACGAGGGGCGCGTCTTCTCCGGTGCCTCCGGCCACGCGGTGCATGAGGGGCTGTACGTGTCCGATGGCTCCGTGGTGCCTCGCTCGCTGGGCATCAACCCCCTGCTCACCATCTCCGCCGTCGCCGAGCGCGCCTGCGCCCTGATGGCCCGGCGCCACGGGTGGACCATCGACTACGCTCCGCTGCCGGAGGCCTCGGCGCCCCAGGCCCCCGGGCCCGTGGGCGTGCGCTTCACGGAGACGATGCACGGGTTCCTGTCCGGTGACGTGAAGGCCCCGCACCTGGAGGCCGGCGACCCGGAGCGCGACGACGCCACGCCCCTGCGCTTCGTGCTCACCGTGACGGCCGAGGACCTGAACGCGACGCTGCGCGACGAGCGCCACCCCTTGAAGTTGATGGGCACGGTGACGGCGCCGGTGCTGTCGTCCCGCCCGCTGGTGGTGACGCGCGGCGAGCTGCGCCTGATGACCCGCGAGCACGCTCGGCCGGGCGGCCAACGGATGGAGTACCTGCTGCACCTGCTCAGCGAGGCCGGCGAGGCGTACTACCTGGAGGGCTACAAGGACCTCTACGACGACCCGGGCCTGGACCTGTGGAAGGACACCACGACGTTGTTCGTGTCCCTGCACCGCGGGGATGGCCCGGAGGCGCCGTGCATGGGCCGGGGCTTCCTGCGGCTGTCCGCGGAGGAGTTCGCGCGCCAGCTCACCACCCTGCGCGTGCTCAACGCCCGGGACAGCGTGCAGCGGGCGGAGGCCCTGGCCCGCTTCGGCGGCTTCTTCTTCGGCGCCCTCTGGGACACCTACGTCCGGCGCGTGGCCGCCTAGCAGTCAGGCAGCCGGCGGACAGTGCAGCAGTCCGCGATGACGTGCCCTCCGGGGCTGGCATGGGCACCCTGTTACCCACCGGGACCGACAGGGAGGACCCCCATGGCTGAAGACCGTGATCCGCAGCGCCGCTCCGGCGCGACCCAGGATGAGGAGCATGCGGAGGAGCGGCGCGAGCTGTCCATCGAGGAGCGGCGTGC
Source organism: Corallococcus sp. CA041A (assembly GCF_003612075.1). NCBI lineage: Bacteria > Pseudomonadati > Myxococcota > Myxococcia > Myxococcales > Myxococcaceae > Corallococcus > Corallococcus sp. CA041A. The sequence continues at coordinate 10,571 of NZ_RAWF01000091.1, read as the reverse complement.
GCGGCGCAGTGCGATGCGGGCCAGTCAGACGTATGCCCGCTTCATCGACCACCTCTGCGACCGGGGCGGCATGTCCCCGAGCGTCGCCCAGCAGGCGGCCGTCTCCGTGCTCTGCGGCCTGGAGCAACGCATCCAGGCGGAGGAGTCCCTCGACCTTGAAGCACAGCTGCCGCGCAGGCTGACGGAGATGCTGCACCGCTGCGAGCGCCACGACGCAGACCCACGCCCGTCGAAGTTCGGCCGCGACGAGCTGCTGAAGCTGGTGGGCGAGGACCTGGCCTTGAATCCGGACGCCGTGGAGCCCGTGGTGCGCGCGGTGATGGACTCCGTCCGTCATCAAATCAGCGAAGGCGAGGCGGAGGACGTGAGCGCCCAACTGCCCGAGGACATCCGCCACCTTTGGCTGCCGACGATGTGAGGCCGGCTGTTAAGGTCTCCGGCACACGCTTGCCGGAGACCGCGCATGGCCCTCGATGATGACTTCAGCGCCGCACAGAGCCGGGTGAAGACGCTGTCCAAGGCTCCTTCGAACGACACGCTGCTGGAGCTGTACTCGCTCTACAAGCAGGGCACGGAAGGGGACGTGCAGGGCAAGCGCCCCGGCATGCTCGATATCAAGGGGCGCGCGAAGTACGACGCGTGGGCCGGCCGCAAGGGGTTGGCGAAGGACGCCGCGAAGCAGCAGTACGTGGCGCTCGTGGACAAGCTCCTGCGCGGGTAGACACGGCCCCTCATGCCCCAATGGCTCCGGATGGCGCTGTTCCTCGTGCCGGTCACCGCGCTGCTCGCGATGGCGCACGTCTACCTGTACCGCCGCCTGGTGCACGACGTGACGGCGAGCAAGGCCCTGCGCCGCGCGGGGCTGGTGCTCTTCGCCGGGGGACTGGTGGGCTCCCTGGGCGCCCGGGTGGTGGGGGCGAGGCTCTCCTCCGAAGCGGCGTGGTGGACGGGCATCCTCCTGCTGGTGTGGATGGGGCTGGTGCTCTACCTGCTCATGTTCACCCTGGGGCTGGACGTGGTGCGGGGCGTAATCGCCAAGGCGCGCAAGCTTCCGGAGCCGTCGCCCGAGCGCCGGGCCTTCCTCGCCAGGGGGCTCGCGGCGGGTGCCACCGTGGCGGGCGCGGCGGTGAGCACCTATGGCACCTGGCGCGCGTACCATCCGCCAGACGTGCGCGACATCCCGGTGCGGCTGCCCGGGCTGCCCAAGGCGCTGGAGGGCTTCACGCTGGTGCAGCTCACCGACATCCACATTGGCGGGGTGTTGCAGCGCCGCTTCGTGGACGATCTGGTGGCTCGCGCCAACGCGCTCAAGCCGGACCTCATCGCGGTGACGGGCGACCTGGTGGACGGCACGGTGCCGGAGCTGGGGCGCTACGTGGGCGGCTTCGGCGCGCTCAAGGCCCGGCACGGCGCGTACTTCGTCACCGGCAACCACGACTACTACTCCGGCGTGGAGGCGTGGACGGAGTTCGTCCGGGGGCTGGGCATCACCGTGCTGCGCAACCGCGCCGTGTCCATTGGTGACGCGGGCGCGTCCTTCGACCTCATTGGCGTGGATGACTGGAGCGCGAACCGGCTCGGTGAGGCCGGGTATGACCTGGACGCGGCGCTGAAGGGCCTCAGGCCGGACCGCGCGTCGGTGTTGCTGGCGCACCAGCCCTCCAACTTCGAGGTGGTGGCCCAGCGTGGCGTGGGGCTCCAGATTTCAGGGCACACGCACGGCGGACAGATGTTCCCTGGCAACGTGCTGGGCCATCTCATCTGGGGCGAGCAGAACGCGGGCCTGAGCCAGCAGGGCGGCTCGCACCTCTACGTCAGCCGCGGGTGCGGCTTCGTGGGGCCGCCCATGCGCGTCGCCGCGCCGCCGGAGATTGCCCGCATCATCCTGCTGCCGGGCTGAGGAAGAGGCTCACGGTTTGCGGTGGGCTCGCTCCAGGAGCAGGCCGTCTTCCTGGAGGATGGTGGGACCGGGACGGGGCCGGCCATACAGCAGCCCCGAGGCGATGCGCAGCGGCGCGGCCCACGCGGGCTCGTCGCGCACCAGCACGTCCTCGCCGCCGATGCGGACCACCATTCCGTCGGGGGCCACCACGGAGAAGCGCAGCGGCCGGCCCAGCGCCGCCTGGAGCGCGGCCATGGTCGTTTCGTCCTCCTGGGAGAAGGCCAGCGGGCCCTCCGGGTGGCTGTGGGTGATTTCCACCAGCGTGTCCCTCAGGCTCCAGATGGCTTCCCACCGGGGGCGGGAGTCCGGCAGCGCCATGGGGTCGTCGAAGGAGTCGCCCCACAACACCTGGTCCTCCGGTCCGATGAGCAGACACACCTCGCGCGTCGTCGACATGAAGTTCTTCCTCCCGAATGTCCCGTACCGACGTGGGGGACGGGCCCGGTCGGACACGCGGGTTTCAGGCGTGCCGGGTGATGACCAGCGCGTCCGTGTCGATGGCTTCCTTGAGCACCGACGGCAGGCTCTCCAGCGTGACCCGGTTGTCCGCGCCCGCCAGGCACACGCCCGCGTCGCGCACGCGCAGCGTCGCGGCTTCCACCACCGTGACGAAGCGCTCGCCCATGAACGTGTAGACGACTTCGAGCAGGCCATCCCCCAGCCGGCGGTGGTCCAGCAGCCGCGCGCCGGCCTTGTCCAGCGCGCGCTCCACCCACGCGCCGACGTCCGACTCCACGCGCCTGCGGTCCTGGCGCGCGAAGTTTCGTCCGTCCCTCGCGCCTGGCGTCCGGCCTGAATTGCGCGCGGAGGCATCCCGGCGTGTTTCCCACGCCTCACGCTCGTAAGCCGACGGCGTCACCCCGCGGCCGTTCGCGTCCCGCGCAGTGCCGGGCTGAGCTCCCTCTCCGTGAAGGGTCTCCCAGCGTTCGCGCTCACGCCCTGACGACGCCCGCCCGAGCTCGCGTCCCTCCGCGTCCCGCCAGACCTCCGGCATGCCGGTTTCATGCATCCGCACACGGGCCTCTGCTTCGCGCCGGGCCTCCAGCTCCGCCTGCATCCGGATGAAGCGCGCACGCTCCTCGGCCAGCCGGCGCAGGCAACGCTCCGCCTCCCCGCGTCCCTCGCGCGCCACGTCGAGCACCCGCGCACGGGCCTCCACGGGCGCGAACGGGATGCCCGCGCCTCGCGACACCGCCTCCAGCACCGCGAAGCCGAACGCCGCGCGCAGCGAGGCACTCACGCCTCGCGTGTCCCCCAGCGCACGGTCCTCCTCCAGCGCTCGGCGCGCCATCTCCTCCGCCTCGCCCTCGAACTCCATGCCCTCGAAGAGAAGCGTGCCGTCATGCCAGCGGCGCGCCGTCACCGGCGACAGGCGCGGCGGCTCCTCCTCCGGCATCAACGCCAGCGGTTCCGCCACCGCGCCCTCGCGCACCAGCCGCGTCCCCCAGATGTGGCCCCGCACGCGCGGCAGCGCCTCCATCCCTTCGGGAGACGCCGGCTCTCGCGCGGTGGCCTCGCGGCCCTTCACTTCGAAACGCCACCAGCCCGGGGCGACGGGCAGGGTGACGCGCAGGCGGCGTGAAGGCGCGTCCACGGTCCCGCCGCCGAAATACGGCAGCACCGCCGACTCCACCTTCCCGAGCAGCTTCCGGTAGTCCACGCCCCTGCCTCCTTCTTCACGCCACCTTCAACAGCGGAGTGCTCATCACCCGGTCCACCCAGCCGGACTGGCTGGCCCCCGCCTCGCGCGGAGCGTCCATCAGCGCCTGGAGCACGCGCGGCACCTGGTAGGGGTCCGCGAACTGCCCCACGCTCACCTCACTGAACGGCACGCCCAGCTGCTTCGCGCCCGAGCGCACCGTGTTGCCGCGCGCTCCCGCCACGCTCACCAGCAGCGCCATGGCCGCCACGCTGTAGCCACACGCGTGGAAGGCCCGGGCGAACTGGTCGCCCGCCTCGCCCGCTTCGTCACCCACCACCATCACCACCAGCTTCGCCTCCGCCGGGATGCGAACCCCGGAGCGGTGCAGCGCGTGGACACCGGCCGCGTGCACCGTGCCGCCGGACGCCTTCAGCCCGGACAGCATGTGCTGCACCGCCGTGCGGTTCGCCGCCTTGGGCTGCAGCACCGTGCCCATGGTGTCGAACGCCGCCACGTGCAGCTTGTTCAGCGGGAAGCCCGCGAGGATGCGCGACAGCGCCTCCTTGGACTGCTCGATGGCGCCCTCCATGGACCCCGACTTGTCGATGAGGAACATCACCCGCACGTCCGTCTCCGCCGTCGCCTCCGCCACCGCCTTCTTCACCGCGTTGTCGCTCGCCTCCTCCAGCTTGCGACGCACGTCCTCACCGCGGACGTTCTTCGCGATGTTCAGCGAGCGCTGATCCGTGGCGTTCGCCACCGCCCGCTCCCAGCGCGCCTTCACGGATGGCTCCTGCAACAGGCCCAGGTCCTCCAGCGTGGGCGTCATCAGCCGCAGGTCGCGGTCCGACAACGACGGCAGCAGCGTGGCCAGGATGGCGGGCGTGAGGCCCACGTCCTTCGGCAGCCGGCCCACGACCTCCTTGTAGGAGAGGCGCTCCAGTTCAATCCACTCGCAGATCTCCGCCTCGGAGAGGCCGTCGAAGCGCTCGCGCTTCACCAGCGTGAGCCCGTGCAGCCCCACCTGCCGGTGGCCGCCGTCCGCCTGCTTCTGCTTCCAGCCGAGCACCTCGAAGAAGCCCTGCGACTGGGGCTTGTAGCCCGCCTTGCGCGCCAGCTTCTTCAGCGTCTCCTTGTAGCCCGCCTTCACCAGGCCCTGGAGCATGGGCAGGTTCGCCTCACGCGCGGCCAGCCACTTCTGGGCCACGCGCTTCCAGCGGCCCAGGGGCGGCTTGCGAGACGCCGGATCACCGAAGCCCGCGGCGCGGTTGAGGCGCGCGATCTCCGGCGTCTCCAACAGCTCCGCCACGCGCAGCACGGCCTTGGGCGTGAGCATCCGCGTGGAGCGGCGCACGTAGTGCAGCACCATGGCCTCGCCGATGGAGCGGTAGTCGTCGTCGTGGAAGGCGATGGCGCCCTGGCCGTCGCGCACGGGCTGGCCCGCATGCTCCTGCACCAGCATCAGCGCGCAGGTGGCCACCTTCAGGTCGCGCCAGTCCGTCTGCGTCAGCGCGTACGACGCGAAGTGCGCCATCAGCGTCGGGTTGAGGCGGTAGAGCTCCAGCAGCTGGCCGTACAGCTTCACCGCGGCGGGCACGAACAGGCCGGGCGCCGCCTTGCGGCCGCGCGACAAGGCCTTCGCGTCCGCACCGGCGACGGCCACCCAGGTGCCGTTCACGTCCAGGCCAGGGCGGTGGTGCCACAGATGGGCGGAGCCACCGAGCACCACGTCGAGCAGGCGCTCGGCCGGTCCTCGCTGCGTCTCCGGAAGGGTCGTCTGGGTGCGAGCGGTCATGGCGGTCGTCCCCCTTTCGGGACAGAGGCATGCCCGGAAGGGCTGCCTGGAGATGAGAGGGAAAAAGTGAGCGCCCGAGTGAGGAAGCCGGAAGGCTGAATCCAGAGTTCAGTGCCGGACCGTCGGCGGGCCCCCCGCCTTGCGAGCGGAGGGGTGGAGTCGAACCACGGCGTGTAGGGCCTCTTCGGCCGGGCGCTCGAAAGCGATGCGCCCCTGGACGCCCCCCTGGCCGGAATCCTGACGGCGCCATTTTCGGGCCTTCTTCCGGGACCTTAGGAGTCTGCCCAGGCCTCCATGGAGGCGACCCGCCGCGTCATCCGCGGGCTTCTGAAAAAAGCGTGTCAGGAAACGCGGAGGGCCGGAGTCGGGCGTTCTGGTAACCAGTCGGAGGCTGTTCGCGGATGCAACGTGTTAATTTGCCGCGCCACATCCCCGTAACCCAACCTCTCGGGACGAGGACCTCCCGGGACAGCCTCCAGGGTCTTCCGGTGTACGAGCAGCTCACGGATGAGGAATTGTTCGCGGAGGTGACCCGGCGGCGCGCCACAGGCGAGGCCATCGGGACTCCGTTGGGGGCCTTGTGCGCGCGGTGGGCGCGCCCGGCCCGTTACGTCATTGGCCGGATTCAGGGCAGCTACGGACGGGGTTCGCCGGCGGACGCCGACGAGCTCTTCCAGGACGCGGTGGGGAAGTTCCTCGACCGGGGCCTGGATCAGTTCCGGGGTGTGTCCGAGCAGATGCCGGGCAGGAGCGCGTCTCCCAAGACGTTCTTCCTGCGCATCGTCAAGCACGTCGCCATCGACTTCTACCGGCGGCACCGGGAGGAGCTGGCGCCCGCGCCGGTGTCGCCCGACGACGTCATGGAAGAGACCCCGTCCGAGGTGGCCCGGGCGGTGGAGGGCGCACGGCGTCGCGAAGAGCGCGCCGAGGCGCAGGAACTGTATTGGGCCGCCTACGCCAGGCTCCAGCAGGAGCATCCAAAGGAGGCTTCCGCATGGGAGCTCTATCACCACGAGGACGTGGAGGATCACGAGGAATGCGCACGTCGTTTGAACATCAGCGTGGTGAACTCGTACAAGCGCGTCAGCCGCGCCCAGGCATACCTGCGTTTGTACCTGCTGGAGTTGCAGCGGGACGGACTGCCGGAGGAGCCGTCGTGACGTCTCGCGGGGGCATGATGTCCTCCGCCTCGCCCGGGATGTCGCGATGAAGGGCGACGCGCTGTCCCGCTACCAGGCCCGGTACGCGCGCCTGGGCGCGGGCCCCCTCTCGGTGGGTGAGCTGTTGGAGGTGGTGGGGGATGTGCTGCGCCGCTCGGACCGGCTCGGCACCGACGGGGTGGAAGAGGCCTTGAAGGGCCTGGGCCGCCCCGAAGTGGAAGCCTGGCTTGTCCAGCAGAAACCGCAGGCGCTCCAGCCGTTGCTCCTGCGTGCCGCCGAGGAGTCGATGGAGGTGGCGCTGGGCGAGGAGGGTGAAGAGGCGGAGCTGTGGCGCGCGTCCGCGCTGGAAGGACTGGCCGCCCGGGACCGGGCCGCCTCCGCCGCCCGCGCGCTCGTCACCTGGGAGATGTTGAAGGGCCCGCTGGACGGGGACGCGAGCGCCGCTCGTGAGCGCTTTCTCGGGGCGCTGGGGCACCTGGACTCCTCGCTGCGCTCCCGGGCGCGCTGGTTCATCCCGCTCAACACCGAGCGCCGCGCCGAGCGCGACCTGCTGGACCCCGTGGAGCGCCCCGGCGCCTGGTGGTTCTCCGCGAGGGCCAGCTGTGATGACCTGGTGGCGTCCTGGACGGGCCGCCCCATGAAGGACCCGGAGCACCTGAAGGACTGCGCCAGCTGTCGCGCGGACCGGGCGGACACGGCGGTGGTGGACACGCCCCCGCGCCGCCACCTCACGGATGACGAGCTGTGGCGGCTGGACTCCGGCGAGATGAGCCGCGAGGAGCGCGAGCGCGTGGAGGCCCACACGGCCGGCTGCGGCGAGTGCGCCCAGGCCGTGCTGGCGCTGGAAGAGGGCGACGCCGCCATCGACGAGGCGCTGGAATTGGATGAGGAAGGCGCGCAGGTTCCGCGCGCGACGCGCGACTCCCGCGCGGACGTGGCCCGGCGCCCCAGCGCGGCCCGCCTGCCGGAGCACCGCGAGGTGCTGGAGGAGCGGCGCGACTTCCGCGTGGTGCTGGTTCGCGAGCGTCAGCGGGTGCGGCTTCTGGTTCAGCCCCTGGGCACGCGCGCCGTGACGGCCGCCGTGTTCCTGTCGCCCGGGCGTCCGTCGCTCAAGCCGACGCAGGGACCGGAGGGGCTGTCCTTCGACCTGTCCACGGCGGCGGCCACCGGCGCGCACGCGGCCCACCTCACGGTGCAGGCCGGGCAGGAGACGCTGGAGCGCGACTTCGCGTTCTGAGTGAAGCGCGGAGCGGCGGAAGGTGGGAGCCTTCCGCCTTCGCTCTGCCTCACTGGAGCTGGGAGGAGGGCACGTTCCGGCCGGACGAGTCGTACGGCTGGGCCGAGCGCACCGGCAGCCTGGGCATGGGGAGGGGGCCTCGCGAGGCTCCGGCCCGCACGCCACCGGACAGGAACGCCGCCACGAGCTGCGTGAGAGGCGGCCGGGTGGCGAGCGCCACGCCGCACACCTCCAGCCACTGCCGTTCGAAGCGCCCCGTGGTCTGCCGGTACGCGTTGCATCCCTGCTGCGTGGGAGCAGCCAGGTCCCGTTCGAAGCGCTGGTCGTCGACGCCCCAGCGGATGCGGAGCGAGTCCGACGCGAGCCGGATGAACAGCGGTTCTCCGCCCCAGGTGCCCTCGATGAGGGTGGCGGAGCCGCCAGCGCGCACCTTCACCGAAAGGTCCCGCCGCTCGTAGGTGCCGTTCACCTCGATGCCGTGCTCGAAGAGCTCGTCGCCGAATTCGCCCTTCCATGAGGGGCCCTTGCCGAGCATGAGCGGCGTCGCCGTCTGCACGCGCTGCGTGTCGAACCAGGCGGTGCCGACCCTGCCCAGGGGCGTGTTCGCCTTGGGCCGGGGGCCATCCTCCAGGCCCTGGGGGCCGGAGGGCAGGGGCTGCGGGGTGGCGAGCAGGTCCGTGGTCTTCACCGACGCGTCCACCGTCTCGAAGCGCACGCCGCCGAGCCACGCCTGGCCGGTGCCGCTCATGATGAGGCCCGCCATGATGGAGGTGGCCTCCTTGGGCACGTCCAGCACCACGTCGTAGCGCTTGCAGTCGTGGGTGCCCACCAGGGCGCGCGCCTGCATGTTGTCGAAGGCGAGCGGCTGCTTGGGGTCCGCGCCCTCCACGCGCATCCACAGCCCCGCCCAGCCCTTCACGTCCTGGTGGCGCACGGCCGCGGAGAAGCGCAGGCGCTTGCCCCGGAAGTCCTGCGCGCTGAAGGCCTGCATGAAGGTGCCGAAGCTGTCCGTGGCCTGCGTGCGCGAGCGCAGGAAGGCGCTGCGCGTGCCCTCGCACGGGGAGGCTTCATCCACGCCCGCCTCGTAGTGCTGGGGCGCGCTCTCGGTGACGTACCAGCCCTGCGGCAGCTTCGTCCGCGTGGCATCCGGCGCGGCGGGCATGCCGCCGGATGTGGCCGGGGCCGTCGCGCTTGATTGCGGCGTGGACGCGGCGGGGGCGGTCGTGACGGAAGCCACCTCCGCGCCGGGCCTGGGCGCTGGAGCACTGGTGGGCGGGGGCAGGCTCGCCTTCGGCGCCGAGGTATCGGGCCTGGCTGTCGCGGCTGTCTTCGCGCCCGAGGACGTCGGGCTCGCCTTCGGCGCCGTCGCCTCGGACGCGGCCGTCGCGGTGGACGTGAGCGCCGTCGTCGCGACGGCGGGCGGAGTCTGGGCCGCCGCGAGGGGCGTCCAGAGCGCGAGCAGCAGGCCGGGGAGGCGGGTTCGGAGCGTCATCACGGTAGTCCTCACAGCGCGGCCGGGCGCGAGCTCAGCGCCACCTGGGTCAGCCCGCTGGACGCGTCGTAGCGGGGGACCTCGCCCTGTCCACCGGGGTGATACACGAGCAACCCGCGCGCGCTCGCGGACTTGAGGCAGTGCTCCTGCGTGGCCAGGTCCGGGCACGCGACCACGATGTCCCGGGGCGCCTCGTCATCCTCAACCGGCGTGTCCTGCACCGCGAAGACCGGTGCCTCCACGGGCGTCTCGGACGGAGAGACGGTTTCCCCTCCGGACCGCAGCATCAGGAACACGGAGGCCGCCACCGCGACCAGCGCCGCGGCGACGGCGGCCGGACGGTGCCAGCGCGCGGGGCGCACCACGACAGCGTCGCGCGGCGTGGCGGCGGCGACTTCGTACAGCTGCTCCTCCAGCAGGGCCTCCTCCTGGAGCAGCCGCGCGCACGGCTCGCACGTGAGCGTGTGGGCCTCCAGCTCCGCCTCGGCTTCGGGCGGCAGCGCGCCCAGCAGGTACTGCTCCGTGCGGTCGCGGGTGAGGTGGGGCGTGGGGCTGATCATGGTTGTTCCTCTTCGAGCGCGGTGCGCAGCTTCTTGCGGACCTCGCACAAAATCTGTCGCACGCGCTGGACGGACAGCCCGACGCGGGAGGCGACTTCTGCATGGGGAAGTCCCTGGCCGTCACAGGCCAGGAGGAAGACGTTTCGCGCGCCCGGAGACACCTGCTCCAGCGCGTCCCGGGCCCGGGCGAGCCGCTCCTCCGACATCAGGCGCTTCTCCGCGGACTGCGCGGGGTCCACCGGCTGCTGCCGCTCCGGGAGGTCCTCCAGCGTGCCGTCCACCGACTCGCGCCGCATGCGGCGGGCGTCATCCGACGCGAGGAACGCCGCCTGGGTGAGCGCGAGCGCCGGCAGCCGCAGCTCCGTGAGCAGGCCCCGCTGCTGCTGCTGGATGAGGCGCGCCCACGTCTCCTGCGCCAGCTCCTGGGCCCGGTCCACCCGGATGCCCTTCGCGAGCAGGGACACCACCACCCGGCGCTGGTGCCGCGCGATGAGCGCGTCCCACGCGGCCCGCTCCCCCTCCAGCGCGCGCCGGGACAGGGCCTCCTCGTCCGGCGCCGCCGGTCGCGCGGCCCTCTCTGTGTCCTGCCGCGACTGGAGGGTCGTCATCCCCAAGCCCTGTACGGCTGCATCCATGCCGTCTTCCCGTTGCGAGCCGCGCTCGTCCCCCGGAGGCCGTTCCTGCCCCAGGCTCCCAGGGAAACGCGCCTCCTGGCCGGACATATCGACGGGAATGGGCAAGGG
>NZ_RAWF01000090.1:0-34031 GCF_003612075.1 Corallococcus sp. CA041A | reverse complement strand
TGGGGGCACGGGGCGCGAAGGGGCCGCGCTAGGATGGCGGCCTTCACCCCACTGCTTCCCGTCCGGGAGGTCGTCCCCATGCGCCACCTGCTTCGCGCGGTCCTGACCGCGTCCGTCGTCATCGTCACCGGTTGTGCCGGCCACCAGCGCGACAACTACGTCCGCGACCGCGCGGCCACCGTGGCTTACGAGCAGCCGCTCGCGCAGCTGTGGCCGGAGGTGAAGGCCATCATGGACGAGCGCGGCTATTCGTGGCGCGAACTGCCCAACCAGTTCGTGCTGGAGACGGAGTGGCTGGACTCCGGCGGCGGCACGTTGGGGCCCACGTCCTCCACGCGCTACCTCATCGAAGGGGTCACCCTGGCGGATGGCCGGGCCGTGCTGCGCGCGCTGCGCTCCGACCGCGTGCAGCAGTCCGTGGGCGTCAGCTATGCCACCGACAAGGGCACCGGCAACCCGGCCACCGGCGGCCTGGCGGACCCCAACGGCGTGGGCCGAAGCACCAGCGGCCTGGCCCCGGAGCAGAAGGCCAGCTACCGCGACCTGGACCTGGAGCTGGAGTTCTTCCGCAAGCTCAACCCGAAGGGAGCCACGGCCCTGGAGGCCGAAGCGTCCGCGAAGTACCCGTAGGCCCTTCGCGGAACCGCTACGCCCCCCCGGCCTACTTCCAGGGCCGGGAGATGACGCAGGCGTTGATGCCGCCCACGCCCATGGACAGCTTGCCCGAGCACCCCTCGGGCGCCGCCTCTCCCTGATTGAAGACGAAGCGGCCGTGCACCTTGGCGATCTGCTTGTTGAGCTCCGGGGCGGCCAGCGGCGTGGGGTACACCTTGCCGGCCTCCGCGCCCAGGTACTGCGCGGTGAGCTCCCAGCCGCCGCCCGCGGACATGCCGTGGCCGAAGGTGCCCTTGCGCGCGGTAATCAGCACGGACTCCGGCAGCACGTCGCGCAGGGTCTGCACCTCCAGGAAGTCGCCCGGGGTGGCGGTGGCGTGCAGGTCCCAACTGCCCACGTCCTGGGGCTGACAGCCAGCGGCGCCCAGCGCCTCGCGGATGGCCAGCGTGGGGCCTTCCTTGGACGGGGTGATGATGTGGTCCGCGTCCGCGGTGACGCCCACGGCGACGGGCTCCAGGCCCAGCGCCTTGAAGCCCTTCTGGGTGAAGTGCTCGTAGTCGCCCACCACCCACACCACCGCGCCTCCGGCGATGTGCGTGCCGCGCAGCGCGGTGAGGGGCTTGGACACGGCGGCGTCCGCGGAGATGACGCGCGCGTTGTAGAAGCCGCCCACCACCAGCGGGTTGGGCGCCGCGTCCGTCATGCCCAGCACCACGGCCTTGGCTTCACCCAGGCGGATGGAGTTCATGGCCAGCTTCAGGCCGTAGCCGAAGGACGAGCACGCGGCCACCGGCGCGAACGTCATGCCGGTGATCTGCCCCAGCATGGACACCTGGGACGCGGGCGTGTTGTGGATGTTCCACAGCACGTTGGAGGACACGGCGTTCCACGGCGGCTCGGGCGCGCTCCACTTCTTCTGCAGGCGCCCGTTGCGCGTGCGCTTCTCCTTGATGACGGCCAGCTTGGCGGACTCCACGTCGCCCTCGTCGGGCACGCCAATGGCTTCAATCTCGCGCAGCTCCTCCAGGTACTCGCGCAGCTCCGGCGAGCGGCCGGCCCAGAAGTGCCACCAGTCGTCCTCCGCCTTGTCGCGCTCCACCTCTTCAATGGTGGAGGGCTCCGGAGGCAGGCCGGGCAGGGGCTCGCGCGTCTCACGCCACTGGCGAACGGCGCCGTTGCGCTCCGGGGCGGCCCAGAAGCGGTCCCACCGGCGCTGGGCGCGGTAGAGGTCCAGGGAGATGTGCTGGATGGTGGGCAGGTCGCCCAGGCCGGTGCCCACGTAGACGTGGGCCTTCGTGCCCAGCTCCTGGAGCTCCTTCTCGATGCCCGGGTTCTGCGACAGCGACTGGATGAAGGCGCCGATGGCGTACTGCGTGGGCTGCCCCATCTTCCGCTCCAGCTGGGAGAAGCGGTTGGCGGGGAAGCGCGCGTCGATCCACGGCTTGTAGTCCGCCAGGTTGAACGTGGGCGTGCCGACGAGGAAGTTGTCCGGACCGAAGCCGTTGAAGGGGGTCAGCCAGGTCTCGGACGACTCGAGGTTCTTCGCGAAGGCCTCGATGTTGGGGGAACGCGGGGCGACCACGCCCCAGCCGAAGATTCCGACTCTGCGCACGGGTGTTTCCTCCGCCGCCCGGGGGAAGGCTACAGCGGCTGGATCTTGAGGTTGTCGAAGTGGACGCGCGTCTGCCAGCCGGAGAACCCGAAGTACTGGTTCCGGGGGCCGTAGAGCGGGGACGCGTCCTGGAGGGTCAGGAAGGGCTTGCCGTCCACTTCCCACGACAGGAGTCCGTCCCGCCGGGTGATTTTGAAGTGGTAGCGCTGGCCGGGCACCACCGCGGCGCCGTCGCGCACGGCGCGGTCGTGGGTGTGCTCGTGCTGGCGCGCGATGATGGACTGGGTGTTGCGCCAGCCGCCGAAGATGAAGACGTAGCCGGTAGCGGTGTACTGCAGGCGCGGGTCGCCCGCGTAGAAGGAGCGGCCGTCGCCCCACGCCTCGACCTTCATGTCGCCTTCCGGGCTGTCACCCCAGGCGTCGAACTCGATGACGGCGTTCTCCGGGAGGGGCTTCTTCAGCCACACCGGGCGGTTGCCCAGGGCCTGCACCACGAGCGCCCCGTCCTCGATCTTCGTGGCGGAGGGGTTGGTGACGTTCCACGCGTCGCCCAGGGTGTCGCGGTTGAAGTCGTCCTCGGAGGGGCCCGGGGGCAGGGTGGGCTCCTGCTTCGCCACCATGGTGGCGGGCATGGAGTCCGGCGTGCCGATGCGCAGGTTGTCGAAGAACAGCTGCGACTCCCAGCCGGACAGGCCCAGCCGGTCCTGCCCCTTGCCCTTCAGCGGGAACGGGTCGTCCAGCTCGCCCACGAGCTGGCCGTCAATGGCCCACTTGAGCACGTTGCCGCGCCGCTCGATGCGCCAGTGGTATGTGCGGCCGGACTGGATGGGGGCGCCCACGCGGGACTCCACGCGCACCCGGGTGTCCTTCTTGAAGACGCCGGTGGCGACGAGGTCCGCGCCCTGGCCTCCGCCCTTCTCCGCGACGCGCGCGGCCTTGCGCTGGAGCGCGTCCAGCGCGGGGGCGTTGATGTCCTTCCGGGCGATGACGGACAGGCTGTTGTTCCACCCGCCCTGCACCAGCACGTAGCCGGAGGCCGGGTCGCGGCCGTTGCCGAACAGCTCCACGCGGATGTCGCCGTCGGGGTACTCCGGGCGCACGTCGAACTCCACCGCCACGTCGTCCGGCAGCGCGGCCTGGAGCCACAGCGGGTTGTTCTTGGGCGCGGGGCCCAGCAGCTCCCCGTTCGTCACGCGCCAGTAGGCGCCGGTGGAGAAGAAGTCGCGCGCGACGACAGCGGGGTCGTTGAACGACTGCTGGTAGGGCACCGTCGCGGTGACGTCCGCCTGGCCCCGGATGAGCGCGTAGTGGATGAGCGGGAGCTGGATGAAGGCGACAGCGCCAGCGAGGATGGCCCACCCCTTGCGGCTCATGCCGGCGGGCTTGCGCCACCCCTCATGGGGCACGGCGGGCTGGGCGGCGTCCGGGGAAGACGGGACGGAGGCCGCCGGGGGCGACCCTTCCTGCTTCTGCGTGTCCTTGTCCTTGCGGCTGGCCTGGCCCATCGATGCTCGAGGAAGGGGAGGGGGAAAGCCGGCGGAATCTACGCCCCGGCCCCTCCGGCGTAAAGGATTGCCGGGACAGGGGCTACTTGACCCCCCAGCGCTTCTCGAGCGCCTGCTGCTCCGCCAGGCGCTGCTTCTGCTTCTGTCTCTCCGCCTTCTGTTGATCCGACTCCTCGGGCGAGGGGCGCACGGCGAGCTGGTAGACGCTGCCCGCCAGGGCGAAGAGGAGCGCGGCGATGATGACGCCCCAGGGGCGGCTGGCCACCGCCTCCACCACGCCGCCGAACTGGTGCAGCGCCGCGAGCGCGCCAATCACCAAAAGCCACGCGCCCACCACCGATGCGACGATGCCGCTCACCTGCCGGTGGAGGAAGGCGCCCACCAGACCGCCAATGATGAAGCCCGGCCCGAAGCCGAGCAGGAAGTCGCTGGGGCCGGCAATCTGGCCCGCCAGGAGCCCCAGCGGCACGCCCACGCCCACGAAGGTGACGGCGGGCGGGAAGAGGAAGCCCAGCGCCATCAGCGCCGCGGCCACCAGGGTGGGCATGCGGGGATCCAGGTCGACCAGGTTCAGCCGCTGGGTGACGGCGCCCGTCCACACCAGTCCCAGCACCGCGCCCACCGGGCCCGCCACGGCGCGGAACAGCTTGCCGCCGCCCGCGAGCAGCAACACCAGCCCCACGAGCGCGACCACGACGCCCACCCACATGGGCAGGAGCCGGTAGATGCCCACCCAGCCGGAGGGGTTGAAGGTCTGGTACGACTTGAGCGCCTGGAGGAAACCTTCCATGGCGAGACATCCTAGCGACTGTGGCCGTCAGGAATAGCGGGTCAAGGCGAGCCCCAGCAGCACCGCCAGGATGACGGCGCCCAGGAGCGCGTAACCGTAGAGGGCGCGGGGCGTCTCCGTGGCGCGCAGCAGGTCTTCCGCGCGTTCGCGGTCTTCCGGAGAAGGGCTGCCCGCGAGGATGCGCTGTGCGCCCCGCCGGGCGCCGGCCACGTCACCCGCGTCCTTGCGGGCCCAGGCGGCGCGCACGTCTTCAGAGCCTGGGAGGGTGCCGGGAGCCTGGGGGCCGCCTCCGGGCTCCGGGGGCGTCTGTCCGCCTTTCGCCATGGGGCGCGTCTATACCAGGGAATGCAGGCACCCGCCGACGGTATAAGCAGGTCCCCATGCCTGTGCGGCCCCTCTCCCGTCGAAACCTCCTGCTCGCCACGTCCGCGCTCGTCCCGCTGCTGTCCCGGCGTGCGGCCGCCTTCGGTGAGAAGAGCCGCTTCATCCCCGCCGTGGCCCGGCACGGGGGCCGCTGGGACGGCCGGTTGTCGGGGCTGCGCCGCCTTGCGTGGGAGCTGCAGCGGCGCACGTCCGTGGAGGTGGTGCCGGACGCGCGCCCGTTCGCGCTGAACAGCCCGGACCTCTTCGAGTACCCGTTCCTCTACTTCGGAGGGGACGGGGCCTTCCCGCCGCTCACCGACGCGGAGGTGTCCAACCTGCGCCGCTACCTGACGTACGGCGGCTTCGTGTTCGGGGACGCCAACGACGGCAGCGACGGGGACGGCTTCGACGCCAGCTTCCGCCGGGAGATGGCGCGCGTGCTGCCGCAGAGCCCGCTGAAGGAGGCGCCGAGCACGCACGTCGTCTTCAAGTCCTTCTTCCTGCTGGACGCAGCGCCGGGGCGCCTGCTGCACAAGCCGCTGCCGCTGGTGGCGAGCGTGGGCAAGCGCGCGGCGATCATCTACTCGCAGAACGACGTGGCGGGCGCGTGGAGCCGCAGCGAGTCCGGCGACTACGAGTTCGACGTGTCCCCCGGTGGCGAGCCGCAGCGCGAGCTGGCCATCCGCCTGGGCATCAACCTGTGCATGTACGCGCTCTGTCTGGACTACAAGGACGACGCGGTGCACCTGCCCCTCATCCTCAACAAGCGGCGCTGAAAGAGCGTTTCCTCGCGCGAACCCTCGAATGAACTCCCCGTCCTTCAACGCGTGGAAGCTCGTCAGCCTGTCGCCCCTGCCCGTCTGGGCGCTGGTGCTGCTGGGCGTGGGGTTGGTGCTGGGCATCGCGCTGGCGGCGTGGGGCGTGCGCCGCGAGCCGTCCCGGGGCCGCAAGCTGCTGTTGTGGGGCCTGCGCCTGGGCGCGGGCGTGGCGGCGTTCTTCTTCCTCCTGGAGCCCGGCATCCGTCACCTGCAGGTGGCGCGGATGAAGAACCGGGTGGCGGTGCTGGTGGACCGCTCGGCGTCCATGAACTTCCCGTCGGAGCCGGGCGGGCCCACGCGCAGCGCGCAGGTGGCGGCGTTCCTGGAGAAGGCGGCGCCCACGTTCGCGTCCTGGCAGGACCGCTTCACGGTGGAGGTGTACGGGGTGGACCCGGAGCTGGCGCCGGTGACGGCCGCGCAGCTGGCCCAGGAGCCCGCGCGGGCGGGCACGACGGACCTGCTCGCGGCGCTGCGGTCCGCGGCGTCCGGAGGGCAGGGGTCGCGCAAGCTGTCCGGTGTGCTGTTGTTCAGCGACGGCGCGGACAACACGGAATTGAAGGCCGGAGCGGTGGGCCGGGCGCGTGCGGCGCTCACGGACCTGGGCGTGCCGGTGTCCACGTTCCTGGTGGGCCAGGAGGCGCTGAAGGATTTGTCGGTGGAGGGGCTGAAGGTGGATGACTTCGCCTTCGTGCGCAACTCGCTGACGGTGGAGGTGGAGATCCACGGCCGCGGGTTCTCCGGGCAGGACATCCCCGTCGTCTTGAGCCAGGAGGGCAAGACGGTGGCGAGCAAGCTGGTGAAGATGACGACCGGCGACGACGTGAAGCCGGTGTCCTTCACCTTCACGCCGGACCAGACGGGGCGGTTCGTCTACACGGTGACGGTGCCCACGTTCCCGGATGAAGCGGTGAGCGACAACAACAGCCGCTCGTTCACGCTGAAGGTGATTCGCGACCGCGTGCGCGTGCTGCTGGTGGTGGGGCGGCCGTCGTGGGACGAGCGCTTCCTGCGCGGGCTGCTCAAGCAGGACGCGAACGTGGACCTGGTGTCGTTCTACATCCTGCGCACGCTGTCGGACGACACGGGCGTGTCGAACGAGCGGGAGCTGTCGCTCATCCCGTTCCCCATGGAGGAGATCTTCGACACGAAGCTGCACACGTTCGACGTCGTCATCTTCCAGAACTTCGGTTACTCGGACCCGTCGCTGTCCATCGCGGAGTACGAGCGCAACCTGGAGCGCTACATCCACGAGGGCGGCGCGTTCGTGATGATTGGCGGCGACAGCGTGCTGGGCGAAGGGCGCGCGTCGATGCCCACGTTGATGGAGGCGCTGCCGGTGGAGGCCGCGGGGCCCGCGAACGCGGAGCCGTTCAAGCCGCGCCTTACGCCGGAGGGCCTGCGGCATCCGGTGACGTCCATTGGCACGGGCGCGGCGAGCACGGAGGCCACGTGGGGCGAGCTGTTGCCCATTCCGGGCGCGAACCTGACGCGGGCGCGGCCGGGCGCGACGGTGCTGATGGACCACCCGTTCATGACGGTGGACGGGAAGAACGCGCCGCTCGTGTCGGTGTGGGACTACGGGCGGGGCCGGGCGATGGTGGTGGCGACGGATGCCACGTGGTCGTGGGCGTTCACGGCGCACCGGGATGGTTCGCCGAACCGGGCATATGACCGCTTCTGGGGCAATGCGCTGCGGTGGCTGGTGAGGGATCCGGACCTGACGACGCTGAAGGTGACGGCGGATCCTCCGTCGGTGGAGCCGGGGCGGCCGGTGGGCGTGGTGGTGCAGGCGCGGATGGCGGACTACCAGCCGGCGGACGGCGCGCAGGTGCGGGCGGAGCTGTTCTCCGTGGCGACGCAGAAGCCGGTGGCGGTGCAGACGGGCACGACGGGCGCGGACGGTGTGGTGCGGCTGGAGTTCGCGCCGCCGGCGCCGGGGCCGTACAAGCTGCTCGCGTCCGCGAAGAAGGGCGAGACGGACCTGGGCAAGGGCGAGGACGCGGTGGCGGTGCGCGCGGTGGGTCCGGAGCTGTCGGACGCGTCGGTGCGGCCGACGCTGATGGAGCAGATCGCCAGCGTCACGGAGGGCAAGGCGTACAAGCTGCCGCAGGACGGGATGCCGGACGTGCCGCTGTTGGATCCGCCGGTGGTGGAGGTGGGGCGCGCGAAGGACCAGCCGCTGTGGGACCGCTGGTACTACCTGGTGGCGCTCATCGCGCTCCTGGGCGCGGAGTGGTTCGCGCGGCGGCGGTTCGGGTACGTGTAGCCATGTCGGGCTTCGACTTCACGGTCCGTGACCGGTCCGGGCAGGTGAAGGTCCAGGCGGATGTCAGGGCGCAGCCGGGCACGACTCGCGAATGGGCCGAAGCGAGTTCTTCCTGCTGATCACGCTGGACAAGCTCTATGGCTGGGAGCCAGCCCTGGTGAAGGGGCGGGGCATGCCCACGTGGGTGCTCGATGCCACGAACATCCTGGCGCCCTACTACGAGCGCGTCGGAACCGGGCCCCAGGACATCCAGCCTCTGACGTTCGTCATGATGGTGTCGTGGAGGCTCGCTGAGCTGACCTCCGCCGAAGACAGCGCGCCTGCACTGGCCCGGACAGGGCTGCCTCGAGCCATGGCCCATGGCGAGGTGGCGCGGACCGAGGCCTGATGAACAGGCCTCGGCCGTGATGCGGTGACTACTCCGCCTTCTCCACCACGCCGCAGGCGATGCGGCCGCCGGCGTCGCCGGTCGGGTCGGTGTGGTAGTCGTCCAGCTTGGCGTGGACCATGACGGCGGAGCCGTCCTTGTCGAGCAGCGACTTCACCTTCAGGTCGGCGAGGAACACGTCGAACTGCACCTTGCCGTCCTGGGGAACGTAGAGGTTGGGCAGGTCACCGGCGTGCTGGCCCTTGGGCGACAGCGCGCCGTGCTGCTTCTTCGTCGGGTTGAAGTGGCCGCCCGCCGTCTTGAACTCCGGCGCCTCGCACTTGCCGGTCTCGTGGATGTGGAAGGCGTGCTCGCCCGCGGGCAGGTTCATCAGCGTGCCCCGCACCAGCACGCCCTTGGGCGCCTGCTCCATCGTCACTTCGCCCACGTCCTTGCCCTGGGCGTCCTTCAGCGTCGCCTTCACCGTCTCGCCCTTCTTGAGGGCAGGCTTCGCGCCCGCGTCCGCGGGGGCCGGCGTCCCGGCGTCCTGGGCCAGGGCGGGCGTGGAGAGGAGGGCGGCGGCAACCAGCAGGGAACGGATCATCATGTTTCGAAGACTCCAGGGATTGGGTTACCCAGCGGCGCTGGACACTACCCACCCGCCGCGTCCTTCGCAGGGGAATGTCCACCCCCGCATTCATCAGGTGATGGGGAGTCATCACTCCGGCAGCGGGCCGTCCAATGGCACCGGCACCACTCGGGACGCACCGAACGCGGGCGCCCACACGCGCTGCACCTGCGCCCCGTTCAGGAAGCGCATCACCGCGCGGAACGCCGCCTCCGGGCCACCCAGGCCTTCCGCCCAGGCGCTGCCCCGGTGCGACAGGTTCGGCACCAGCGGGCCCAGGGACTCGCGGGACCTGGCGCCCCGGGTGATGCCCAGGCCTTCGTCCCGGATCCGCTGAGGTACGTACAGCGGCGCGAACCGCGCGTGGCGGTGGTCGTGCACGCAGCCGGGCTCCTCCAGCAGCGCTGCGGACAGAGGCAACTCGCGCACGTTGAACAGGAGCTTCACCGCTTCCTCGTGCGGATCATACGGACCGCGCAGCCGGTGGTCCCCACGCGGAATCAGCCGCCGGTCCAGGTAGCAGAACGCCTTCGCTTCTGGAGGCACCGCGCCCCGGTGCCTCGCGCCGCCGTAGCGGAAGAACGGGCGCACGTGGCTTGCGTCCACCTCCAGCTCGGGTCCCTGCTTCAGCGCGCGCAGCTTGGGCAACAGCGCGGGCTCCAGGCCGTGCTCCCGCGCGAAGTCCTCCAGCGTGTCCTGCGTCGCGGCGCAGAAGGCCCGGAGGCGCGCGAGCAGCCGCTCCCGGTCCGCGTCCACCAGCAGTTCGTCGAAGCGCGTCTTCACTCCGGGCAGGCTCACCGGGATGAGCGTGGTGAGCAGCTCGCCTCGCGCGCGCCAGTCCGCGTCCAGCGCGGCGGCCTCCTGCGCGATGGGGGAGAGCCGCCACTCGGGAGCCTCGGGCGTGAAGCACTGGCCCACGCCCTTGTGCTCGTAGTGGGGCGCGGAGGCGTCCGCGTTGGAGCGCGACGTCCACACCGTGATGCACGTGCGCACCTGCGTGCCCGTGAAGATTCCCGGGCCCAGGTCCACCACCTCGCGCAGGTGGAGCGCTTGCAATAGCGCATGGCGCAGCGGCGCGTAGATGAACGACTCCAGCAGGCTCGCGGGCGTGATGAAGGCCAACACTCCCGGCCGGGCCGTCAGCCGCTTCATGGCGACGAGCAGGAAGAACGCGAAGTCGTCCCGGAGGCTCGTGCCCGGCGGCATCTCCAGCGGCACCAGGGCTCGCAGCCGCGCGTAGCAGGCCGCGTCCTTCAGCACCGCGGACGTGCCGTTGTAGGGCGGGTTGCCGACCCATAGCTCCGCGTGTCCCTCCGGCGTCTCCGCGAGCAGCGGCTCCAGCCCGCCCCGGAGCGCGTCCCCAACGCGCACGTCCGCGCCCGGCACGCGGGCCTGACACAGGCGGGCGACGCCGGCATCCAGCTCCAGGCCGCACAGCCTCGCGTCCGGACGGTGCCGCGCGGCGGCGGCGAGGAAGGCCCCCGCGCCACAGGCGGGATCCACCACGGTGAGCGGCCCATCCCCCAGGCGTGACAGCGCGAGCGCGAGCGTGCGCTCCACGATGGGCGCGGGCGTGTAGAACGCGCCCACCGCCTTGCGGTTGATGTCGGGGAACTGGTGGACCAGCAGTTCCTCGTCCAGCTCGGGCGTGTCGATGGCGCGGGCCATGCCGGACCATCCTAGACAGATTCACCCGGTGGTCTGCGAGGGGGTCCAGTCCAATGCCGTGCCGCAGCGTTTGCAAAAGCGCGCATCCACGTCATGACCCTGTGCGCCACAACCCGGACACGCCTGTGTATTCAAGGGCTGACGCGTAGCGGCGGCGAGCTCCACCGACACGATGCCCGTGGGCACCGCGATGATGCCGTAGCCCATCACCATCAGGATGGACGCGAGGAACTGCCCCGTCACCGTCTTGGGCGTGATGTCCCCGAAGCCCACCGTCGTCATCGTCACGATGGCCCAGTACATGGAGCGGGGGATGCTGTCGAAGCCGTTCGCCTCGCCCTCCACCATGTACATGACCGCGCCCATGATGACGTCGATGCTCAAGACCGTGCCCAGGAAGACGATGATCTTCGGTCGGCTCGCGCGCAGCGCCGTGAGCAGCACCTCCGCCTGACCCAGCAGGTGCCCCAGCTTGAGGATGCGGAAGACTCGCAGCAGGCGCAGCACGCGGATGACCAGCAGCGTCTGCGCGCCCGGGAACAGCACGCTCAGGAACGACGGCAACAGCGCCATCAGGTCCACGATGCCGAAGAAGCTTCGCGCGTAGTGCAGCGGCTGGCGCACCGCGATGAGCCTCAGCGCGTACTCCAGTGCGAAGAGGACGGTGAAGATCCACTCGGCCACGTGCAGCGCGTGGGCATGCTCCGCGCGCACCTGGGCGACGCTCTCCAGCATCACCGCCGCAACGCTGAACACGATGGCCCACAGCAGGGCCACGTCGAACGCCTTTCCCGCCGGGGTGTCCGCTTCGAAGATGACCGTGTGCAGGCGGGCGCGAAAGCCGCTCGGGGGGCTCTGTTCGGAGGGACGGTCCACAGGCCGCGCAGCTTAGGCGCAATCCCGCTGGGAACGTTCAACAGCGTTCCTGTCTCCTGGACCGGCGGCTGCATTGCCAGGGCTGGTTCCCGTCCCGACGTTCCAGTCCGCCCTGTCCATGGCGCGGAGCGGCTCTGGCGCATGTTGCAAATCCTCAACGCCATCCCCGTGCGGCTGCTCGCCCTGATGGTGATGGGCCTGCTCTTCATATGCCTGGAGCTCGGCTACCGGCTCAGTCACCGGAGGCCGGAGCTCGGCGACGTGTCGGCGCTCCAGGCGTCGGTGCTCGGGCTGGTGGCGCTCCTGCTGGCCTTCTCCTTCTCCATGGCCGCGGACCGGTACTCGCTGCGCCGCGCCCTCGTGGTGAAGGAGGCGAACGCCATCGGCACGCTCTACCTGCGCCTCGGCTTTCTTCCCGAGCCCTCGCGCGGCGAGACGCGCGCCTGGCTGCGCCGCTACACCGACCTTCGCCTGGAGGGGCACGAAGTCGCGAATGAGCCGGCCGTCTTCGCGAAGCTGTTCCAGGAGTCGGAGTCGCTCCAGTCGGAGCTCTGGGCGCGGCTGGAGGCGCTGGCGCCCCGAGTGGAGGCCCCCGTGCTCATCCTCGTCACCCAGGCGATGAACGACGTGTTCGACATCGCCGACGAGCGCCTGGCGGCGGCCCACAACCTCATCCCGACCTCCATCTTCGTCCTGCTGCTCGTCGGGATGCTCGGCTCCGGCGTGCTCCTGGGATACCGGCCGGAGGCGCGCGTGCGCGGGTTCCTCTCCTGGTTCCTGTTCGTGGTCATCCTGACCGCCGTGATGTTCACCCTCCTGGACCTGGACCTCCCCACGCGAGGACGCATCCGCGTGGACCAGGAGCCGCTGCGGTCGCTCCAGGAGCAGCTGCGCACCCATCCCTGACCCGCGTCCAGGCAATCGGCGGAGGGGGTCGTCCGTTCACAGGGCATGCGGACCCTGAACGACACCTCGAAGCGCGTCTCCCTCTCCCTGTTCGGCCTGGGCCTGTCGCTCACGGCCCTCCCGGCGTTCGCAGGCGAGGCGCCTACGCCCCAGGAGGTCATGCGGGAGGCCCGGCGCAGCGTGCTCACGGACGGCATCGAGAAGGCGGAGGCCGTGCGCATCGGCGGCATCGACCAGTGGATTTCGGTGCGCGGGCGCCACAAGGACAACCCGCTCTTGCTCTTCCTTCACGGCGGGCCGGGCTTCACCGCGCTGCCCACCGCGTACTTCTACCAGGGCGAATGGGAGGAGTACTTCACCGTCGCGCACTGGGATCAGCGCGGCGCGGGGAAGACGTATGCCCTCAATCCCCCGGACAAGGTGAAGCCCACCATGACCGTGGACCGCATGGTGGCGGACGCGGAGGAGGTGGCCGCGTACCTGCGCAAGACGTACGGCAAGAAGCGCATCGTGCTCGTGGGCCACAGCTGGGGCACGGTGCTGGGCGTGAAGCTCGCGCGGATGCACCCGGACTGGTTCGACGCGTACGTGGGCATCGGACAGGGGGTGGACATGCCGAAGAACGAAGCCCTGGGCTACGCGGCCACGCTCGCCGCGGCGAAGGCGGACGGCAACAAGAAGGCCATCGAGGACCTGGAGTCCATCGCCCCGTTCCCAGACCCGAAGGACCCCGCGCGCACGCTGGCCAACCTGCACAAGGAGCGCCGCTGGCTCATGCACTATGAGACCCACGGCTGGCGCGCGCCGGACTGGCACGGCGCCGAGGTCTGGCGCTACAGCCCGGACGTCACCGGCAAGGACATGCAGGCGCGTGACGAGGGCCTGGATCTGAGCCTCGCGGCCTTCTGGGCGCCCATCACCCAGCTGAACCTCACGAAGGAGAACCGCTTCGCGCTGCCCGTCGTCTTCTTCCACGGCCGGCATGACCGCACCACGTCCGCGCAGCTGTTGGACTCCTGGTTCGCCACCGTCCAGGCGCCGTCGAAGAAGCTCGTCTGGTTCGAGGACTCCGCGCACATGGTGCACGAGGAGGAGCCCGGGAAGGTGCTCGTTCAACTCGTGCAGGACGTGCTCCCGCTCACGCGCGGGAAGTAGTCACGAAAAAGAAAGGCGGAACCCGAGCCCCTTTGGAAACTCCCGGGTTCCGCCCTGTCCTTCACGCCGAGGAAGAAACCGTGAAGGACCGCCGAGCAGCTTCAAATCTTTTGGGGTGCCTCCGGGATGCCCGGAGGCACCGTGCCCGCCACGCCCGTGGGCACCGTCACCGGGGGCGTCACCGCCGCGCCCACGTGCATGCGGTGCTCCACCTCCGCGAACCGCGCGGACGCCTCCGCCTCCGGTGCCAGCACCGACACCACCCATCCGACGATGAAGGACAGCGGGATGGTGACGATGCCCGGGTTCTTCAGCGGGAAGAGGGCGGACGCGTTGCCCAGCAGCTCCACCTGCACCGTGGGCGACAGGAAGATGAGCAGCACCGCGCTGATGGAACCGGTGAGCATGCTGGCCACCGCGCCCTTGGTGGTGAAGCCCCTCCACAGCATGGACAGGAGCAGCGCGGGGAAGTTCGCGCTCGCCGCGATGGCGAACGCCAGGCCCACCATGAAGGCCACGTTCTGGTTCTTGAAGACGACGCCCAGGATGATGGCCAGGATGCCCAGCGCGAGGCTGGCGATGCGCGCCACCATGAGCTGCTCCGCCTCCGGCGCGTGTCCCTTGCGCACCACGCTGGACCACAGGTCGTGGGACAGCGCCGCCGCGCCCGACAGCGTCAGGCCCGCGACCACCGCGAGGATGGTGGCGAAGGACACCGCGGAGATGAAGCCCAGGAAGCCCGTGCCGCCCACCACCTCCGCCAGCATGGGCGCCGCCATGTTGCCGCCCTTGTCCACGCTCACGATGGCCTGACGGCCCACCAGCACGGACGCGCCGAAGCCCAGGATGAACGTCACCAGGTAGAAGAAGCCGATGAGGCCCGTGGCGTAGAACACGCTGGTGCGCGCCGCCTTCGCGTTGGGCACCGTGTAGAAGCGCATCAGGATGTGCGGCAGGCCCGCAGTGCCGAACATCAGCGCCAGGCCCAGGGAGAGGGTCTCCAGCGGGTTGGACACCAGCTTGCCCGGCGCCAGCGCCTCCGGCCCGTAGCGGTTCACCGCCTCGCTGAAGAGCGCCGCGGGGCTGAAGCCGAACTTGTACAGCACCGAGATGGCCAGCGCCGTCGCGCCGCCCAGCAGCAGCACCGCCTTCACGATCTGCACCCACGTGGTGGCGATCATCCCGCCGAACAGCACGTAGAGGATCATCACCGCGCCCACGATGACGACGGCCGTCTCATAGGAGAGGCCGAACAGCAGGCGGATGAGGTTGCCCGCGCCCACCATCTGGGCAATCAGATAGAAGACGACGACGGTGAGCGTGCCCACCGCGGCGGACAGGCGCACCGGGGTCTGCTTCAGGCGGTAGGCCACCACGTCCGCGAAGGTGTACTTGCCCAGGTTGCGCAGGGGCTCCGCGATGAGGAAGGTCACCACGGGCCAGCCCACCAGCCAGCCCACGGAGTAGATGAGCCCGTCGAAGCCGGACGTGGCCACGAGCCCCGCGATGCCCAGGAAGCTGGCGGCGCTCATGAAGTCGCCCGCCAGCGCGAAGCCGTTCTGCCCGGCGCTGATGCCGCCACCGGCGGCGAAGAACTCCGACGTCGTCTTCGTCTTGCGCGCCGCCCAGTAGGTGATGGCCAGCGTGATGCTGACGAAGAGGAGGAAGAAGACGATGGCCGTGGTGTTGGGCTGGCCAATCTGCGTGCCCGCGGTCGTGGGATTCATGGGTGGCCTTTCAGCGGCGCAGTTCGTCGAGGGCGCTGTCGTACTTGCGGTTGGCCCAGCTCATGTAGACGCCCGTCAGAACCCAGGCGCAGAGGATGGTGAGCGCTCCCAGCACGATGCCGACGGACAGCCCCGGCATGAACTGGTGCCCCATCAGCGGCCGGTTGAAGGCCACCAGCAGGATGAAGCCCAGATAGACGACCAGCATCGCCACCGTCAGCGCGCCGGCCACTCGCCAGCGCCGCGCGGCGAGCGCCTTCAACGCCTCGTCCTTGGAATTTCCGTACATCGGTGTTCCTCCTTGCGAAGCGTGAAAGGGACCGCGAGGGGACTTCAGCGGCGCGAGGCCGGAGGCAGGCCCTTGGTGAGCAGTTCCTCCAGCACGGCGGGGTCCGCGAGCGTGCTCGCATCACCCAGGTTCTCCGTCTCGCCGCCAGCGATCTTGCGGAGCATGCGGCGCAGAATCTTCCCGGAGCGCGTCTTGGGCAGGCCCGACACCAGCACCACCCGGTCCGGCGTGGCGATGGGCCCAATCACGTGGCGCACCTGTTCGCGCAAGCTGCCCACCATCTTCTCGTCCGGCGTGCGCAGGAAGTCCGGCTTCACCGTGACGAAGGCGCACACGCCCGTGCCCTTCAACTCGTGCGGGAAGCCCACCACGGCGGCCTCGGCGACGGCTTCGTGGGCGACGAGCGCGCTCTCCACCTCCGCGGTGCCCAGGCGGTGGCCGGACACGTTGAGCACGTCGTCCACGCGGCCGGTGATCCAGTAGTAGCCGTCCTCGTCGCGGCGGCAGCCGTCGCCGGTGAAGTACAGCGGCAGGAAGCGCGCGTAGTACGTCTCCACGAAGCGCGAGTGGTGACCGTACAGCGTGCGCGCCTGGCCCGGCCACGAGCGCGCGAGGCACAGGTTGCCGTTGACGCCGTTGCCTTCCAGCTTCTTGCCCTCCTCATCCACCAGCACCGGCTCCACGCCGAAGAAGGGGAGGGTGGCGCTGCCGGGCTTGCAGGGCGTCGCGCCCGGCAGCGGCGCGATGAGGATGCCGCCCGTCTCCGTCTGCCACCAGGTGTCCACCACGGGGCAGCGGCCCTCGCCCACCACGTCGTGGAACCAGCGCCAGACCTCCGGGTTGATGGGCTCGCCCACGCTGCCCAAGAGGCGCAGCGACTTGCGGGACGACTTGGTGACGAAGCTGTCGCCCTCCTTGATGAGCGAGCGCAGCGCGGTGGGCGCGGTGTAGAGCGTGGTGGCCTTCAGGTCGTCCACCACCTGCCAGAGGCGGCTCGCGTCCGGCCACGTCGGGGTGGACTCGAAGAGGACCGTGGTGGTGCCAGTGGAGAGCGGGCCGTACACGAGATACGAGTGGCCCGTCACCCAGCCCACGTCCGCGGTGCAGAAGTGCACGTCGTCCGGCTGCGTGTCGAAGATGTAGCGGAACGTCGTGTTCGCGTAGACGAGGTATCCGCCCGTCGTGTGCAGCACGCCCTTGGGCTTCCCGGTGGAGCCGGAGGTGTAGAGGATGAAGAGCGGATCCTCCGCGTCCATCCACTCCGCGGGGCAGACGCCGCGGTGCTTCCGCACCTCCACGTCCAGCCAGTGGTCGCGCCCCTCGCGCATGGGCACCTCTTTGGGCGTGCGGCGCGCGACGAGCACGGACGTCACCTGGGGCAGGCCGTCCAGGGCCTCGTCGGTGATGGCCTTGGTGGCCACGCTCTTGGGGCCGCGCGGGCCTTCATTGGCGGTGATGACGACCTTCGCGCCGGAGTCCAGCACGCGCTCGCGCAGCGAGTCCGCGGAGAAGCCCGCGAACACCACCGAGTGCACCGCGCCGATGCGCGCGCACGCCAGCAGCGAGTACACCAGCTCCGGAATCATGGGCAGGTAGACGATGACGCGGTCGCCCTTCCGCACGCCGTGCGCCTTGAGCACGTTGGCCAGACGGTTCACGTGGTGGGCGAGGTCGCGGAAGGTGATGGTCTCGTACTCGCCGGGCGTGTTCTTCGCCCAGAGGATGGCGGCCTTGTCCGGGCGCGCCTTCGCGTGGCGGTCCACACAGTTGACCGTCACGTTGAGCTTGCCGCCCACGAACCAGGCGAAGTCGGCGGCCTGTTCGTTCACCTCACGGATGGACTCCGGCGGGTGGAACCAGGTGAGCTGCCGGGCTTGCTCGCCCCAGAAGGCGTCCGGGGCGTCCAGGCTCTGACGGTAGAGGCGCTGGTACTCCTCCAGGCTCTGCACATGCGCGGTACGGCGGAAGGCTTCCTTGGGCTGGAAGAGCGAATCCGTGTCGGTGGCCATGGGTGGAGTCCTCAGTAGAAGAGCTGGAGCTGGGCGGTGCCGGTGATGCCCGTGGTCGTGTGGGCGATGTCTCCCACGCGTGACACGGCCACCTCCGTCTTCAGGTTGAAGGTGTGCTTCTGGAACCAGAGGTTGAGGCCGGGCTTGAACGTGAGCAGGTCCGTCGACGGCACGCGCCCGTTGAAGTACTCGCTGCTGAAGACGGGCTCGACGATGCCGATGCGGTAGCCCAGCTCCACGAAGAAGCCGGTGCCGCTGCGCACGTTGTCGAAGCCCTGCTGCCAGGAGAAGACGTTGCTCTGGAAGACGAACTCCTGGTTGTCGCCGATGGGGATGTCCAGGAACACGTCCGCCGCCATGGCCACCGCGGAGTGGATGCCGGAGGCGGTGGCGATGGCGTTGTACTGGTAGTCACCGCCCACGCCGAACGACAGCATGGGCTGGTCCGTGAAGTAGATGCCGCGCAGGAACTGGTCGTACTCTTGGCCCCAGACGTTGTAGCGCGCGGTGCCCACGACGCGCGGCAGGTCGTCCGCGTTGACCGTCTGGCCATTCTCCAGCTTCGCGCCCTCCACGCCGTTGAGGATGGCGGCGCGGTACGTCCAGGGGCCCGCGAAGCCGCGCACCTGCACGCCCATGTCGCGCCACACCTTGCCCACGCCTGGCGGGTAGCGGATGAGGTCGGAGTGGTAGTCCACCGTCTGGAGCGCGATGGCGCCCTGCAACGCGTGGTGCGACAGCGGCGCGAGGATGAAGCCCGCCTCCACCCACGTCTTGTCCGCGAACTCGTACGCGACCGTGGCGTCCTGGATGTAGAAGGCGACGCTGTAGTCGCCGTTCTTGCCGAAGTTCGGCTGGTCCGTGTCGATGAAGAACGACAGCTTCTTCGTGATGGAGCCGAAGAGGAGCAGCCGCACGCGGCGCAGGAAGAAGTCCGTCCCCACGCCGCCCGTGGGCGCGCCGTCCTTGACGAGCTGCATCTGCGGGTGCAGCAGCACGTCCACGTTGAGGACCGCGTCCTCGGTGATTTGAATCTTGCCCGCCGCCGCCGGCAGCGCGGTCAGCAGGGCCGTGAGCACCAGAAACCGCGACAGGGGATGGGGGACGGGGCGCATGGGTCCCCATCCCCTGAGCAACGCCCGTTCCACCCGCCTGCGCTCCGGGTTTCAGGACCTTGGGGGTTGGCTCGCCGCGTCAGGATGTGGCGGAAGGTGACAGGGCGTTACCCCCCGTAACGATTCGTGCAGCGCGTCGTAACACCCGGGTAACGCTTCAGGCGCGGGTGCGCGGGATGCCCAGCCGCTGACGCTTCTCCCAGAGCGTCTTGCGGCTGATGCCCAGCCGGCGAGCGAGCTCCGTCTCGCCCATGCGCTCCTGGTGCTCCAGCACGAAGCGGCGGAAGTACTCCTCCATGGAGTCCGGCGAGCGCGGATCCTCGCTGGCCGGGACGAGCGGGAAGTCCGTCTCCTCCAGCGCGGGCGGGCTGCTGTCCGCTCCCGGCCCGCCCGGTGGCTCCAGCGCCAGCAGGTCGGCGGTGAGGAGCGGCCCATCCGCGAGGATGACCGCGCGCTCGATGGCGTTCTCCAGCTCGCGCACGTTGCCCGGCCACGGATGCTGCGCGATGGCCGCCAACGCGTCCGGGGACAGGGACGCGGGCGGGCGCCCGATGCGTCGGCTGGCCCGCTCCAGCAGGTGTTTCGCCAGCGCGGGCACGTCCTCGCCGCGCTCGCGCAGGGGTGGCAGGCGGATTTCGACGACGCGCAGGCGGAAGTAGAGGTCCTGGCGGAACAGCCCCTCCTGCACACGGCGGGGCAGGTCGCGGTGCGTGGCCGCGAGGATGCGCACGTCCACCTTGCGCGAGCGAGTGGCGCCCACCCGTCGCACCTCGCCGTCCTGGAGCATGCGCAACAGGCGCGCCTGCGCGGGCGCGGGCAGCTCCCCAATCTCATCTAGGAAGAGCGTGCCGCCGTGCGCGGCCTCTACAAGTCCCGCGTGCGCGGCCTGCGCACCGGTGAAGGCGCCCTTCTCGTGGCCGAACAGCTCGCTCTCCAGCAGGCCTTCGGGAATGGCGGCGCAGTTGACCGCGATGAGCGGCCCCTCCGCGCGAGGGCTCTGTGCGTGGACGGCGCGCGCCACCAACTCCTTGCCGGTGCCGGACTCGCCCAGCACCAGCACGGTGGCGGCGGACGGGGCGACCTTGCGCACGCGCTCGAACACGTCGCGCATGGCGGAGGAGTTGCCCACCATGCCTCCGGGGGACCAGGTCTGCTCCACCTCGCGCTTGAGGGCGGCGTTCTGGCGGGTGAGGCGGCCCTCGCGCAGCACGCGCTCCACCTGGAGCAGCAGTTCGTCGTGGTCGAAGGGCTTCGCGATGTAGTCCACCGCGCCCAGCTTCATCGCGTCCACGGCGGACTTCACCGTGGCGAAGCTGGTCATGATGAGCACCGGCACGCCCGGACACAGCGCGATGATGTCCGTGCCCGGCGGCCCGGGCAGGCGCAAGTCGGAGATGACCAGGTCGAAGGCGTCCAGCGTGTGCTCGGACGCGGCTTCCGGCACGGCGCCCGCTTCCGCCACGTCGTGGCCCGCGCGGGTGAGCAGCCTTCGCAGCTCCGTGCGGATGATGGGTTCGTCCTCGATGACCAGGATGCGGCTCAAGCGGAGGCCTCCTGCTTCAACACGTCAGCGCGGGGCAGGCTCAGCGTCACGCGGGTGCCGCCGTCCTGGCGGGCCTCGATGCGCAGCGTGCCGCCGTGCTCGCGCACGATGCCCTCCACCAGCGTGAGGCCCAGGCCGGTGCCTTCGCCAGGCTGCTTGGTGGTGAAGAACGGTTCGAAGATGCGTTGCGACAGCTCCGGGGCGACGCCGTGCCCCCGGTCCTCCACCTGGATGCGCACCTGGTCTCCCGAAGCTTCCGCCAACAGGTCCACGCGCGAACCCGTGGGCGACGCGTCGATGGCGTTGGTCAAGAGGTTCACCAGCACCTGCTCCAACCGCTGCGCGTCGCCGCGCACGTCCAGCCCGTCCGGGCTCTGGTGCGTGCACGCCACGTCGCGCGCCTTGCGCGACAGCCGGGCCAGCTGCGCGGCCTCCGCGAGCAGCGGGCCCACCGCCACGCGCGTGAAGGGCCGGGACTCGCCGCCGACCGTGCCCGAGTGGCCGAAGCCCACCAGAGCCCGGACGATGGTGTCGATGCGGCGGCACTGCTGGAGGATGAGCCCCACGCGCTCGCGCACGGCCTCTGGATCCTCCAATTCGTATTTGAGGTTCTGGCTGATGCTGGCGATGGCGGTGAGCGGGTTGCCAATCTCATGCGCCACGCCCGCGGCCACCCGGCCCAGCGACGCGAGCCGGTCCTGGTGCGCGAGCCGCGCGTCCACCGCCTTGCGCTCCGTCCAGTCCTCCACCAGGAACGTGATGCCCGTCTCCCCACCGCTGGTGTCGTCCGAAGGCGCGAGCCGCGAGCGGTGCAGGCGCAGCGAGCGCTGCTTGCCTTTCACCATCACGCGCACCTCGTCGTCGCCGCAGGGCGCCCGAGCGAGCTCCGCGAACAAGGGGCCCCAGGGCTCCGGCAGGCGCGCGAGCGGCTGTCCGCGCGCGGAGTCCATGGGCACGCCCGACAGCGCCTCCAGCGCGGCGTTCCAGATGACGACCTCTCCGTCGGGGCCCATGGCGCAGACACCCAGGGGCAGGTCCTCCAGGATGCGGTAGAGGTAGCGGCGCACGACCTCCAGCTCGCGCAACGGGCCGCGCATGTCGCGTGCGTCACGCAGCCGCTCCTCCACGAAGCGCAGTTGATCCGCCAGGGCCGTGCGCGTGCCGGGGTCCAGCCGCAGCGCTTCGCCCACCGCGAGCCGCGCCAGCACCGGACCGATGAGGCCGGAGAGGTTGCGCTCCACGCCGTCGCGCAGGCGGCGCAGCTCCGCGGGCCGGCGCTCGTCGGGGGACAGCTGCAGCGCCTCGCGCGCGCGGTCCACCTCCGCCGCGGCCACCTGCGCGCCCAGCACGGGCTCCAGCTGCCGGCGGAACTCGTCAGGGGAGCTGGCCACCACGCTGCCCTCCGCGAGCCCCGGCGCCTCGCGCGCGCACACCCGCGCGGCCTCCTTCTCCTCCACGGACTGGCGCGTGACGAGCGACACCGCCACGAAGCACAGGGAGTTGAGGGCCAGCGAGGTGAAGGTGGCGAAGCCCCAGGGTTCGTCCGCGCTGAAGCCCAGGGTCACGGAGATCTGATTGGTCCACGCCACCAGTGACGGCGGCTCCCACAGCGGGGCCAGCAGCGTGAG
This sequence comes from Corallococcus sp. CA041A, assembly GCF_003612075.1. Classification (NCBI taxonomy): domain Bacteria; kingdom Pseudomonadati; phylum Myxococcota; class Myxococcia; order Myxococcales; family Myxococcaceae; genus Corallococcus; species Corallococcus sp. CA041A. The sequence goes on along the minus strand of NZ_RAWF01000090.1, from coordinate 12,151 downwards.
GGCCCACGTCGCCCCGCCCGCCAGGAGCCCCGCGAGCAGCCCCGCGCGCGTGGCCTTGGGCCACATCAGGAGCCCCAGCACGCCCGGCGCGAACTGCGCGGTGGCCACGAAGGACACGAGTCCCAGGTCCACCAGCCCCGTCGCTCGCGCGTTCAGCAGCCGGTAGAAGCCGTACCCCGCCAGGATGACGGCGGCGATGAGCACGCGCCGGGCCCACAACAACCACCCGTAGAGGTCGTCACGTCCGCGCGTGGTGCTCAGCGGCAGCACCAGGTGCGTCAGGCACATGGGGGCGAGCGCGAGCGTGGTGACGATGACCATGGCGCTCGCCGCGGACACGCCGCCCAGGAAGGCGATGAGCGCCATCAGCGGGGCGCCCTTCGTGATGGGCACGGAGAGGACGTGGAAGTCCGCGGGCCAGGGCAGACCCAGCGCCTCCCCGGACCACAGCAGCACGGGCACCGCCACGTTGATGAGCAGCATCAAGAGCGGGTAGGCCCACGCGACGGTGGCCATGCCGTCGCGCTCGGGCGCTTCCGTGAAGGCCACGTGGTACTGCCGGGGCGTGAGGAACGCGGCGATGGTGGAGAGCACCAGCAGCGGCGCCCAGGACGCGTCGCGAGCGGGCCGCTGGAGGGCTTCCACCGCCTCAGGGTGGCGGGTGAGCCAGTCGTTGAGCCCTCCCACTCCGCCGAAGACGGACACCACGCACCAGCCCGCGACGATGAGCAGCGCCAGCAGCTTCACGCCCGACTCGAAGGCGATGGCCAGCATCAGGCCTTCATGCCGCTCGCGCGGGGCGGGGTGGCGGGCGCCGAAGAGGAGCGCGAAGACGATGAGCACGCCGCAGAAGCCGGGGCCCACCAGCGCGGGGGAAGCGGCGGGGCTCAAGAGGCGCGCGGACTCCACGACGGCGCGAATCTGGAGCGCCAGGTAGGGCATGCTGCCGGCCAGCGCGAACAACGTCACCGCCGTGCCCGTCACCTGGCCGGGGTAGCGGAAGGCGAGCAGGTCCGCGAGCGAGGTGAGCTGCAACTCGCGCGTCAGCCGCAGCAGCGGACGCCACAACACGGGGGCGAGCAGGCACGCGAGCGTGAGGCCCAGGTAGATGCCCAGGTAGCGGAAGCCATGGCGGGCCGCGTAGCCCACGCTGCCGAAGTAGGACCAGGACGTGGCGTACACGCCCAGGGCCAGCGCGTACGTCAGCGGGTGCTGGGTGATGCGCTGGGAGATGCGGCCCTTCTCCGCCGCGTAGGCCACCAGGAACAGCACGCCCAGGTAGGCCACGGAGGCGATGACGAGCGGGCCCAGCCCCAGCGTCATGGGCGCAGGCTCCGGTGCGCCACCCACCCGCCCAGGGCGATGACGCCCAGCCACACGACGAAGGGAAGCGAAGCGGGAGCCCCTTCGGCCAGCCACAGCCGGCGCAGCGGCGAGCCGAACAGCAGCACCGCCACTGCGAACACCAACAGCGACGGCATGGCGGGAGGGTCCGCGGGGGGCCGCGACATGCCGGGGAGGATAGCAGCCCCGGAAGGCCGCGAGGGGGGCCGTGATAAGCCGGCGGGCCATGGCTCCCCCGGACGTGCCCCCGTTCTCCGAACTGCCCCAGTTCACGCTGGACCGTGCCTCGCTGCGCCTGCTCCCCGAGTCCTTCTGCCGCCGCCTGGGCGTCGCGGTGATGGGCAAGGTGGACGCGGCCCACGACACGGAAGCCGTGACGGTGGCGATGCTGGACCCGGAGGATGAGTCCGTGCGCTGCCGCATCGCGGACTTCCTGCGCCGGCCGGTGCGCCCGGTGCGGCTCAACCGCTACGAAATCGATTCCGCATTGGAGGCGGGCTTCGGCGCGGGCGAACACGCGTCGGTGGACGTGGTGCTGAAGGCGGGCACGGAGCTGTCCCAGCGGCCCACGGCGGTGGAGTTGGTGAACCACGTGCTCGCGGTGGCGGTGACGCAGAACGCGTCCGACATCCACCTGGAGAGCTACACGGACGACGTGGACCTGCGCTATCGCGTCGACGGCATCCTCCACCAGACGTACACGGACATCTCCCCGGACTCGCTGCCGGAGGTGGTGAGCCGCATCAAGGTGATGGCGGGGCTGGACATCGCGGAGAAGCGGCGGCCCCAGGACGGCCGCCTGCGGGCGCTCTACGAAGGCGCGGCGGGGCGGAAGTTCGTGGACTTCCGCGTGAGCGTGGTGCCCTCACCCGCGGGCGAGGACGTGGTCATCCGCCTGCTCGACGCCACGGTGGGCCTGGTGCCGGTGGAGAAGTTGGGGATGACGCCGGAGCTGCAGGCCACGGTGCTGCGGCTGCTCGGCAACCCGGAGGGGCTGGTGCTGGTGACGGGCCCCACGGGCAGCGGGAAGACGACGACGTTGTACGCGGCGCTGGCGCGGCTCAACGACGGACGCAAGAAGATCATCACCGCGGAGGACCCGATTGAATACGTGGTCCCCAAGGTGAACCAGAAGCAGGTGTCGCCGCAGATGCCGCACCTGACGCTGTTGCGCGCGCTCCTGCGGCAGGACCCCAACGTGATGCTGGTGGGCGAGATTCGAGACCTGGAGACGGGCAGCACCGCGTTGATGGCGGCGTCCACGGGGCACGTGGTGCTGGGCACGCTGCACACGGCGGATGCCATTGGCGCGGTGAGCCGGCTGCGCGGGTTGAAGCTGGAGGACGGGGACATCGCGGAGGCGCTGCTCGCGGTGCTGGCGCAACGGCTGGTGCGGCGCATCTGTCCGGAGTGCTCCGCGCCCACGACGCCGACGGCGGATCAGCTGGCGCTGCTGGGCCCGCTCCTGGATGGCGTGCAGCCTCGGGCGGGGCAGGGCTGCGAGGCGTGCCGCCACACCGGCTTCAAGGGGCGCGTGGGCCTCTTCGAGCTGCTGGTGGTGGACCCGGAGCTGCAGCTGCTCATCGCCACCGGGGCGCCGGGCGTCCAGCTGCGCCGGCACGCCCGGGCGCGGGGCTTCCGCACGCTGGTGGAGGACGCGCTGGCGAAGGTGGCGGCCGGGGTCACCACGCTGCACGAGCTGACGCGCGTGGTGCCCTACCGCTACATCCTCACGGCTCGGGAGGAGCGCCAGGCTCCGGGGTGACGTCCGGGCCCGGAGGTAGCATCACGGTGAAGGTCGAGCCCTCGCCGAGGATGCTGCGCACCTGCACGACGCCGCAGTGGGCTTCGATGATCTGCTGGGTGATGAAGAGGCCCAGCCCCAGCCCGCCGTAGTTGCGCTCGGAGACGGCGCGCACGAAGCGCTCGAAGACGCGCGGCTGGTCCGAGAGCGGGATGCCGATGCCCTCATCCTTCACGCTCAGCACGGCCAGCCCGGCGTCCATGCGGACCCGGATGTGGACGGGCTTGCCCGCGCCGTACTTGAGCGCGTTGGTGAGCAGGTTGGTGATGACCTGATCCATCCGGGCCCGGTCCCAGTTCCCCTCGATGGGCGCGGCGGCCTCCAGCGTGACGGTGCAGCCGACCTGCGCGGACTGGGGCGCGTAGCGGGTCACCACCTCCCGCGCGAGCGAGGTCAGGTCCATGGGGGCCCGGTCCAACCGCAGCTGGCCCATGCTGATGCGAGACACGTCCAGCAGGTCCTCGATGAGGTCCGACAGCTTGCGCACCTGGCGGCGGGCCACCTCCAGGTCGCGGGCGATGCGCTCCACGGGCAGGGTGGCGGAAGGGTGGTTCTCCACGGTGCGCAGCAGGGCCGTGAGCTTGAGCTGGAGCGGGGTGAGCGGCGTCTTCAGCTCGTGCGAGGCGACGGAGAGGAACTCATCGCGGGCGCGCACGGCGTCGCGCAAGAGCTCCAGCTCGCGCCGCTCCTGGGTCTGCTTACGCTGGGTGATGTCGCGCGTCACCTTGGCGAAGCCCTGGAGCTTGCCTGACGGGTCGCGCAGCGCGGTGATGACGACGCTGGCCCAGAAGAGGCTGCCGTCCTTGCGGACGCGCCACGCCTCCTCCTCGAAGTGCCCTTCGTTGGCGGCCACCTGGAGGGCGTACCAGGGCTTGCCGCGGGCCACGTCCTCCGGGGGAAAGAAGCGGCTGAAGTGCTGGCCGATGATCTCCTCGGCCTTGTACTGCTTGAAGCGCTCGGCGCCCGCGTTCCAGGTGGAGACGCGGCCATCCGGGTCGAGCATGTAGATGGCGTAGTCCTGGATGTGCTCGACGAGCAGGCGGAAGCGCTCCTCGCTCTGCAGCAGCTGCTCCTGGGCGAGCTTGCGCTCGGTGAAGTCGCGCGTCACCTGGCCGTAACCCACGAGCTGGCCCTGGGGGTCGCGCATCTCGGTGATGACGACGTTGGCCCAGAAGAGGCTGTGGTCCTTGCGGACGCGCCAGCCCTCTCCCTCGATGCGGCCCTCGCGGTTGACGGCCTCCAGGTCCTGCTGGGGCTTGCCCCGGGCGATGTCCTCGGGCGGGTAGAAGCGGCTGAAGTGCTCGCCGAGGATCTCCTCGGGCCGGTAGCCCTTGATGCGTTCGGCGCCGGTGTTCCAGCTCATGATGTTGCCCGCTGGGTCCAGCGTCACGATGGCGTAGTCCTTCACGCTGTCGATGAACAGGCGCAGCTGTGCGCCCATGTCTCGAGTCGCGTGCGGGGTCGCGTAGGCGATGTCGCCACCGCTGGCGGACGAGGGGGGCTGGCTGTCGTCCAGGGGACTTCTCATAGACGGTCCAGATTAATGCACGGCGCGGGGGCTTCGGTGGGGAACGACAGGGTGGATGCATCCACCACCCAACCCTGCTGGCAGGCCGTGCTTCCGAGCAGAGCGGAAGCTCACACCCTGCGTGGAGAACCCGTCGATTTTCGGGGCCGCATTGGCCCCAGGTCCAATACGCGGGCCGGGGGCTGGCGTGACGCGCGGCCGGCCCGGCTAGGGCTTGAGGTGCTCGTAGCTCAGGAAGACGACGCCGCAGTCGAGCGTGCGTGTGCCCGTGAGCTTCAAGCGGTGGGGCGCGAAGCCCGCTTCGACCAGGCGGATGCCCTGGCCGACGATGACGGGGTTGACCTTGATGATGAACGCATCGATTTCGGGAAGCAGCTCGGCCGCGAGCGCGCCGCCGCCGCACAGCCAGATGCCCAGGCCGTCGCGGGCCTTCAGCTCGCGCACGGTGGCGAGCGGCGTGCTGGAGAGGTTGACGCCGGGGTCGGGGCTCTTCGTGAGGGTGCGGGAGAAGACGTGGTGTTCCAGGTGCGGGTACGCGTTGGTGACGCCCGCGTCCAGGCCGACCTGGTAGGTGTTGCGGCCCTCCAGCACGGTGTCGAAGTGCTTGCCCGGACCGGTGATGCCCTTGAAGGCGCGATAGGCGGCGGGGAGCGTCTCCGGGTATTCGGCGGCGATGGCGTCGAAGTACTCCTGCTCCGTGCTGAAGAAGTCGTACGCGCCGGTGGGCGAGGCGATGAAGCCATCGAGCGAGGTGGCGACGTAATAGGTCAGTTTCCGCATGGGCGTGCTTCCTCCTGAAGTCAGGGCTTAGCACCGGGCGGGCGGACGCACCTGTTAGAACGGCGGCGTCGGTTGCCTGCACGGCAATCACAGAGGAGGGAGTGCCATGCGGATCCTGTGGATGCTGGGAGGAATGGTGCTGGGTTCGGTCCTGACGGTCATCGCCGGGGTCGCGCTGTGGTTGCACGACACGGGGCCCGCGCGAGCGGGGATTGAAGTGCGCGTGGAGAACCGCACCGGCCAGGACGTGCGGGAGGTGCGCATTGAGCATGACCACGGCCAGGTCCTCTACCGCGCCATGGGCAAGGGGGACACCGTGGCCCTGACCTATCCCGTCCGAGGTGAGTCGTCGTACCGCCTCGTCGCCGTGTTGGAGGACGGCCGGGAGCTGCGAGGCGGCGCGGGCTACATCGAGCGTGGGGCTCGGACGCGGGAAGTCCTGGAGCCGGAGCGGGTGGTCTCGTCGGATCCGTGAGCCGTGGAGGGCACATGAAGCTCTGGGCAATGGCCGTGCTGCTGTGTCTGACGGCAGGCTGCGCGACGACGCGCGTGGTGAACCTCGACACGGGGCGGGGCAGGCCCATCGCCTATTCGCCGGTGGAAACGAAGCCGGTGCGCATTGACGAGGATGCGTTCAGGGACGCGGTCACGCAGCTCGTGCTTGAGCTGAAGCTGGATGTCGCGGTCCGGGAGGACGGCCGACGCTCCCTGCTCGCGTCGGCGGGAGGCATCGTCGCGGGCGCTCAAGGTCGGCACGTGCTCCGCTTGAGCGATGACTTTCCCCTGGACCCGATGGCGCGGAGGAGCATGGCGCTCTCCTTCGCGCTCGATACGGTTTGGGAAGGGGTGGCGGACGCGGTGGAGGACCTGATGAATCCCGCCGCGCTGCGGACCATGGTCACGGCGATGATTGGCACCGCGATGGTGATGCTGGTCGCACCGGAGCCTGTCACCAAGCTGGTCGCGGTGGTTCTGACGGCTTCGCTCATCGCGTATCTGGGCACGGGGCCTGTGTGGAACATGGGGCAGGCCTTCTTGCGGCTCATGGACGAGTCGCGGGACGCCCGGGACGAGGCTGCTCTGAAGGAGGCGGGGCATCGCTTCGGGCGCGTGCTTGGGGACAACGGGGCCCGGGTGTTGGTCATCGTCGCGATGACGGCGCTCGGTGGCAGGAACGCGATGGCCGCGCAGGCGCCTCGGATGCCGGGCTTCCCTCAGGCAGCGCTGAGGGCGGAGGTGGAGGGTGGGTTCCTGCTATCTCGCGCACTGGCCGGTGAGGTGCGGTCCATCTCTGTGTCGTCGGCGGGAGTGCTCAACGTCACATTGGCGCCCACCGCCGTGGCTGCCGTGGCCATGGGGCCCGGTGGCGGAGGGATTCAGGGGGACCCGGAGGGAGATGTTCATCACATCTGCACGGATAAGAACGAGGTGTCGGAGCAGTCAGGTGGCCCCTGGACACCCGTCTTCGAAGACCTCTTCCAGACCGCTGGAATGAAACTCTCCGACGCCGCGAATCAGGTGCGCATCCAGGGGCATCGGGGACCGCATCCCCGCGAGTACCACGCAGAGGTTCTGCGCCGGCTCCGGCGTGCAATGCAGGGATGCCAGGACGCCGGGCAGTGCCGTGCCGCATTGGTTGACGAATTGGCGAAGATCGCGAAAGAGCTCGTGACTGCTGGGACCAAGCTGCGGAAGCTCATCACGAAGAATCCCCAGGGGTGAGTCATCATGCCGCGACACTTCTTCGAGCTCGACTTCGACATTGATGCCCCGGGCCGCTGGTATCTGCGGGAGCCCACTGACCTGGATGGGAAACCGGTTCCAGACATCTGGGCGTTCGTGTCCGGGAAGACCGTCACGGACCCCGGACCGCTTCGTGTGCCACTGTCTCGGCCCGGGCGGTCGTTGGACTTCGACAAGACGACGGTGGCTGGGACGCCCATTGTCAGTGGGCGCATCGCATCCGTGTTCCGCGAGTTGGCCCCGAATGACGTGCAGCTCTTCCCGGTGGAAGTCCAGGGCCGGACCGAGCCCTTCTACCTGCTCAATGTGATGCGCGTGATCCGCTGCATCGACGATGCCGCCTGTGAAGAGGCTCGGCTCTGGACGCCCGAGGATGGACGTCCCGACAAGGTAGGGGAGTACCATGTCGTTTCCGGCTTGCGCATTGACACCTCGAAGGTGGGCAATGCCGCCGTCTTCCGACCCTGGGGCTATCTGTTGCCCATCATCCTGGATGGACAACTCAAGGACGCCCTGGAGCAGACCGGCATCGTGGGCGGACAGTTCGTCGAAGTGTAGAACCAGGTGGTCTTGTCGGATCCGTGAGGTGCAGACGCAATGGAGCGACGGTTCTTCGACCTGGATGTTGATGTGTACGTACCGGGGCGGTGGTACTTCAAGACACCGACTCACCTCGACGGTCAGCCACTGGATAACCCTTGGGTATTCACGCGCGGGACTTCCATTCCCGACCCAGGCCCACTGCGTATTCCGCTATCCCGTCCTGGGAAGCCCCTGGACTTCACGTCCGCGGGCGTAGGGGTCACGCCCGTTCTCAGTACTCGGACCGCAGAAGTTTTTCGCGCGCTGGCCCCCAACGACGTGCAGCTTTTCCCCGTGCAGGTCGAGGGCCAAACCGAGCCCTATTTCCTCTTGGTCGCAACGCGTACGGTCCGCTGCGTTGATGAAGTGGCGAGTGAAGAGGTCCAACTCTGGAAGCCAGAGAACGGGCAACCCGAGAAGGTGGGCCAGTATCTGGCCATCGCTGGGTTACGTATCGACAAGACAAGAGTCGCTGACGAACGGGTGTTTCGTCTGTGGGGATGGCGGCCCGCGCTCATCGTCGATGGAGAACTCAAGTCCGCTCTGGAACAGACCGGCATCGTGGGAGGACAGTTCGTCGAAGTGTAGAACCCTTGCCCATGGAACTTCGTCCCGCCGTCCTCCTGGGCCTGCTGTGCCTCCTGCCAATCACAAGCACCGCCCGCCCGCGGTCCAGTGACCTGGGCATTCCCTTTGGCGGACATCCCGGTGCGCTCAATGCCATCACCGACGTGAAGGGCGTTGAAGTGGGCCACGTCACGCTGAACACCGGCGCACAGGTCCGGACTGGCGTCACCGCCGTGCTGCCCCGGGGCCGCGAGGCCGTGGCCCAACCCGTCTTCGCCGCGACCTATGACCTCAACGGCAGCGGTGAGATGACCGGCACCCATTGGGTGAAGGAGTCCGGCCTGCTCTCCGGCCCCGTGATGATCAGCGACACCCACGCCGTGGGCGCCGTGCACGAGGGCGTCATCGCCTGGGCCCAGAAACGCGACCTCACCTGGGAGCTGGGCCTGCCCGTGGTCGCGGAGACCTGGGACGGCTTCCTGCACGACATCGATGGCTTTCACGTCCGGCCCCTGCACGCCATGCAAGCGCTTGACGCCGCGCGCCCGGGGCCTGTCGAGGAGGGCTCCGTGGGCGGCGGCACGGGCATGATCTGCCATGGCTTCAAGGGCGGTATCGGCACGGCCTCCCGCAAGCTCCCGGCAGAGCAGGGCGGCTACACCCTCGGCGTGCTCGTGCAGTGCAACTACGGCAGCCGTCGCCTCTTCTCCGTCGCGGGCGCTCCCGTGGGCGAAGAGATTCCCGACCTGCGCTCCTGCTACTTCGGAGACACTCCTCCCAAAGGCCCCTACCGCGCCAACCTGCCGCCTTGCTCGAAGCGAGCCAGCGCCGGCCCGCCGCCTCCGGAAGGCATGGGCTCCATCATCATCGTGGTGGCCACCGACGCACCGCTCCTTCCGCACCAGCTCGACCGCGTGGCCCGGCGCGTGCCTCTCGCGATTGGGAAGATGGGCGGCCTGGGGGAGAACTTCTCCGGCGACATCTTCCTCGCGTTCTCCACCCAGCCCGTGAGCGCCACGGAGGTCGCTCCGGTCTCCATGCTCGACAACGAGCGGATGTCCCCCCTCTTCGAAGCCACCGTGCAGGCCACCCAGGAGGCCATCCTCAACTCGATGCTCGCCTCCGACACGATGACCGGATTCCAGAACGTCCGCGTCCACGGCCTGCCCTCGGACCGGCTCGTGAAGTCCCTGCGGAAGTACGGACGCCTGCCGCCAGCCCCGAAGCCCACGAAGTGACAGCGGATCCGCCCGGCCTTCCCGCGCTCCATCCGCTGCGCCATGCTGCGCCGCCTGACGCCAGCAAGGGGATGCGGGATGGAGACGGACGACTACGGAGCGCCGAAGGATGAGCAGGAACTGGCCGCCATCGCGGACATCACCGCGCAGGCGTTCGCCATGCCGCTCGCGGACTCCGACACCGTGGTGCGCAAGAACTTCTCCGAGTCCTCGCTGCGCATCCTGCGCGTGAACGGCGAAGTGGCCGCCACGCTCACCCTCATCCGCATGGGCCAGTTCCTGGGCGGCCGCTCGGTGCCCCTCATCGGCGTGGGCGGCGTGGGCGTCGCTCCCGCGCACCGGGGCGCCGGCGCCGCCACGCGCCTCTTCCATCACTTCCTGCGCGAGATGCGTGACGAAGGCGCTCCCCTCTCCGTCCTCTACCCCGCGACCCAACCGCTCTACCGGCGCGTGGGCTACGAGGTCTCCGGCGCGCGCTACGAAATCCACGTCGAAGCGGCCTCGCTGGAGCTGGGGGAGCGCTCGCTGTCCCTGCGCCCCATGCGCCCGTCCGACGCCGCGGCGGTGGAGGCGTGCTACCGGCGCTTCGCCTCCCAGCACCACGGCTGGTTGGACCGGGGCGACTACATCTGGCGGCGCGTGCGCACGCCCCGCAACGACACCGCCTACGGCTACGTCGTGGAGGGCACGTCCGGCGTGGAGGGCTACGTGTACCTCGTGCGGGGCCTCTCGCCACAAGGCGCCGTGCCCACGCAGGTCCTCAAGCTCACGGACTTCACCGCCACCACGCCCGCCGCCGCGCGACGGCTCCTGCGCTTCCTGGGCGACCACCGCTCGCTGGCGCGGGACGTGATGTGGTTCGGCGGCGCGGACGAGCCGCTCCTCGCGCTGCTGCGTGAACAGACCTACCAGGTGAAGCTCTCCATGCACTGGATGACGCGCCTGCTGGATGTTCCCCGCGCCCTGGAGGCACGCGGCTTCGCTCCCGGCCTGTCCGGCGCGCTCCATCTGGACGTGGAGGACGACCTCCTCCCGGAGAACACGGGGCGCTTCGTGCTGGAGGTGGAGGGAGGCACCGCCCGCGTCCGGCCCGGCGGCGAGGGCCGCCTCAAGCTGCACGTGCGCGCCCTGGCGCCGCTCTACACCGGCTTCCTCTCGCCCCGCGCGCTCCAACTCGCCGGCATGCTGACCGGGGACGACGCGTCGCTCGACACCGCCAGCGCCCTGTTCGCGGGCCCCGCCCCCTCGCTGCGCGACATGTTCTGACGGACAGGCGCGGGCTACCCGGCCCGCGCGGGGAGTGGTAGGAGCGGCGTCTTCGGTCGGAGGAGGCTTCACACGTGCGCGCGTTCGTCACCGGTGGCTCGGGGTTCGTCGGGAAGCACCTGCTCGCGGCGCTCGCGAAGCGCGGCGAACCGGCGCGTGCGCTGGCCCGTTCGCCAGAGGCCGCGCAGGCCATCCAGGCCGCGGGCGGCGAGCCGTGGGAGGGCGACCTCACCGACCCGGAGCGCCTGCGCCTGGGCATGGAGGGCTGCGACACCGTCTTCCACGCCGCCGCGCACGTGAAGATGTCCGGCCCTCGCGCGGCCTTCTATGAAACCAACGTGCGCGGCACGGAGGCCGTGCTGGAGGCGGCGCGCGCGGCCGGCGTGAAGCGCTTCGTGCACGTGAGCACGGAGGCCGTGCTCGTGGACGGCGGCCCCATGGTGAACCTCCACGAAACGCACCCGCTGCCCGAGCGCCCCGTGGGCCCGTACCCGTCCACCAAGGGCCAGGCTGAACGGCTCGTGCTCCAGGTCAACTCGCCGGAGTTCACCACCGTCGCCGTGCGGCCCCGCATGGTCTGGGGACCAGGGGACACCACCGTGCTGCCCGCGCTGGTCGCCGCGGTGAAGTCCGGGCGCTTCCGCTGGATTGGCGGCGGGCACTACCTGACGTCCACCTGCCACGTGGCCAACGTGGTGGAGGGCATGTTGCTGGCCGCGGAGAAGGGGCAGGGCGGTCAGGCGTACTTCCTCACCGACGGCCCGCCCGTGGAGCTCCGCGCCTTCGTCACCGCGCTCCTGAAGACGCAGGGCGTGGAGCCTGGCTACAAGGCCATGCCCACTGCGCTGGCCGCGACCGTGGCCGTGGTCAGCGACTTCGTCTGGGACATCCTGGGCCTCAAGAGCACTCCGCCCCTGTCCCGCACGGAGCTGCTGCTCGTGGGCCAGGAGGTGACCGTGAGCGACGAGAAGGCCCGGCTGGAGCTGGGCTACACGGGCAGCGTGTCGCGGGACGAGGGATTGCGCTCCCTGGCCGCGAAGGTGGAGTAACCTCCGCGTCCATGCGCAGGTTCGAATTCGTCGACGGCAACAGCTCCAAGTTCTGGATGCCCGAGGTCCAGGGCGCCAACTTCATCGTCACCTACGGTCGCATCGGCACCGCGGGGCAGCGCAAGGAGAAGGCCTTCCCGGACGAGGAAGCCGCCCTGCGCGAGTACAACAAGAAGGTCGCGGAGAAGGTCCGCGAGGGCTACGCCGAGGTGTCCACCGGCGAGGCCCCGCCCGCGGCGCCCCCGAAGGC